>CAXSEJ010000139.1:0-6971 GCA_964236395.1 uncultured Rhizobacter sp. | reverse complement strand
ATCCCGGGCTCATCGCCAGCGGCACGCAGGTCGGCAGCCTGCTGATGGCGATGACGGCGACCCACTTCGCGCAGCCCGACGAGCACGGGCGGGCTCGCGCCGGTCTCGGCATCGCCTTCGACATGCGCTTTCGTGCCGTGGTCCTCGCCGACGAAGACATCGACATGCGCTGGAGCGTGGTCTCGCTCGAGCGCAAGGACCGGCTCGACGGCTGGATCGCCCGGCTCGAGGGCGAGGCGCGCTCGAAGCGCGGCGTGCTGCTGAGCGGCACCGGCACCCTGCTGCTCAGGATGGCGGCCGCGCCGTGAGGCTCGACGACGATCACCTCGCGGTGCAGGACGCGGTGCGCGGCTACGTGCAGGACCGCATCGCCCCGAACGCGGCGCGCTGGGACAAGGAGTCGCACTTCCCCGCCGCCGAGCTGCAGGGCCTGGCCGCGCTCGGCTGCTACGGCGTCGCCGTGCCGACCGAGTGGAACGGCGCCGGCCTCGACTACCTGGCGCTGGCCGTCATCCTCGAGGAGATCGCGGCCGGTGACGGCGCCACCTCGACGATCGTGAGCGTCAACAACTGCCCCGTCTGCTCCATCCTCATGGCCTGGGCGAGCGATGCCCAGAAGGAGCAGTGGCTGAAGCCTCTGGCGGGCGGCGAGATGCTCGGCGCCTTCTGCCTCACCGAGCCGCACGTCGGCTCGGAGGCGAGCGGCCTGAAGACGACCGCCACACGAGACGGCGACGACTACGTGATCGACGGCGTCAAGCAGTTCATCACCAGCGGCAAGCACGGCGACGTGGCCATCGTCATGGCTCGCACCGACAAGGCGGCGGGCAACGACATGGGAAAGGACACGGGAAAGGACATGGGAAAAAGAGGCATCAGCGCCTTCCTCGTGCCGACGAACACGCCCGGCTATGGCGTCGCGCGCCTCGAAGACAAGCTCGGCCAGCACGCCAGCGACACGGCGCAGATCGTGTTCGAGCACTGCCGCGTGCCGGCGGCGAACCGGCTGGGCGAAGAAGGGCAGGGGCTGAAGATCGCGCTCTCCGGCCTGGAGGGCGGCCGCATCGGCATCGGCGCGCAGGCCATCGGCATGGCCCGCGCCGCGTTCGAGGCGGCACTGCGCTACGCCAAGGAGCGCGTCGCCTTCGGCCGGCCGATCTTCGAGCACCAGGCGGTGCAGTTCCGGCTCGCCGACATGGCGACGCAGATCGAGGCCGCCCGCCAGCTCGTCCACCACGCCGCCGGCCTCAAGGACGCCGGCCTGCCGTGCCTGAAGGAAGCGGCGATGGGCAAGCTGTTCGCGAGCGAGATGGCGGAGCGCGTGTGCAGCGACGCGATCCAGATCCACGGTGGCTACGGCTACGTGAGCGATTTCCCGGTCGAGCGGATCTGGCGCGACGTGCGCGTCTGCCAGATCTACGAGGGCACGAGCGACGTGCAGAAAATCCTGATCGGCCGCGCCCTGGCCTGACCGGCACCGGGGCACCGGGGCGCCGGCGCAGAGGCGCTACGGGTCGGCCTGGTCCAGCGTGCCGGAAGTTTCGACTGCGCGGCTCCGGCAGAATGGCCCGCCCGGCAGACGCCATCGGAGCGCTGTAGATGAACGAGCAACGCGCTCGCGATGTGACGTTGCTAGAAGCGTTCGAGTCCGCCCGGCCGATGAGCCCGAGCTGGGGCCTCGACGACCAGGCCTGGGCCGATCGCGTCGCCGTCGAGGCGGCGGGCCCGGGGGCGGTGGCCGACGACTTCATCGCCCTGCGCGCCAGCCACGCGATCCAGCGGCTCGGCCCGCGCGAGCCGGCGCTCGCCCGCTTCGTCGCCCGGCCGACGGCGCGGCAGCGCGGCGGGGCGGCGGTGATCGTGCTCCTCGCCTTCTGCCTCGGCGTCGCCGCCGACGCGCTCGGCGGCCACACGGTCATCAACCTGCTGGCGCCGCCGCTTTGGGGCGTGCTCGTCTGGAACGCCGTCGTTTACATGCTGCTCCTCGCCATGCCGGCGATCCACGCCGTGCGCGCGGCGCGGCACCGGACGCCGCATTCGGGCGTGCTGGTGCGCCTGGCCGAATCGCTGCTGCGCGTGCGCCGGCGCCTGCCACGCGCCTCGGCGGGCGGCAGCGCGGCGGCGGTACGCGGCTTCGCCGCGCTGTGGCTGGCGCGCAGCCGGGGCCTGGCGCTCCGGCGCGGCGAAATCGTTCTGCACGCCGCGGCGGCCGCGCTCGGCGTGGGGCTCGTCGCCGGCCTGTATGCACGCGGCCTGGTGCTCGACTACCGCGTCGGCTGGGAAAGCACCTTCCTCGGCGCCGAGTCGGCGCATGCGCTCGTCGTCACCGCACTGGGCCCGGCCGCCCGGCTGTCCGGCATCGGCCTGCCCGACGTCGCCACCTTCGCCGCCCTGCAGACGGCAGGCGGCCGTCCGGTCGACGGTGCGGCGGCGACGGCGGCACCCTGGCTGCACCTCGTCGCCCTCACGCTCGCGCTCTTCGTCGTGCTGCCGCGCGTGCTGCTCGCCCTCGGCGCCGGCGCCCTGGCCTCGTGGCGGGCGCGCCGATTCCCCCTGCCGACCGACTCCGCCTACTTCCAGCGCCTGGCCCGGCTCGGCCGCGGCGGCGCCTCGCGCGCGGTCGCCTTTCCGTACGCCACCACGCCCTCGCCGCAGGCCACGCTCGGCCTGCGCGCCTTGCTCGGCGAAGCGCTCGGTGGCCGGGTCGAGGTCCGGGTCGCGCCGGCGGTCGCGTTCGGCGGCGAAGACGAGGCCTTGCCGGCCGCGATCGGCGCCGACACGACGCACGCCGTCGTCGTCTTCGACCTCGGCGCCACGGCCGAGGCCGAGCAGCACGGCCGCTTCGTGCGCGCCGTCGGCTCGGCGCTGCCGGCCGGGGCGCTGCTCGCCGTGCTCGTCGACAGCGCTGCCTTCGAACGGCGCTTCGCCGGCCTCGACGCGCGCTTCGCCGAGCGGCGCGAAGCCTGGCGGCTCTGGGGCGAGGGCGAGGGCGCCGTGCCGGTCGTGCTCGACCTGGAAGCGGCCGACGCGACCGGCGCCCGATCTTTCCTGCAGGCGGCGTTCGCGGCGCCGGCGAAGGGCGCGACGTGAACGAGGCCGCGCGCACGGTCTCGCTCAGCCTGGTCTCGCACACCAACGCCGGCAAGACGACGCTCGCCCGCACCCTGCTCGGCCAGGACATCGGCGAGGTGCGCGACGCGCCGCACGTCACCGAGTTCGCCGACGCGCACACGCTGATCGAGTCGCCCGCCGGCGATCGCCTGCTGCTCTGGGACACGCCGGGCTTCGGCGACAGCCTGCGCCTGGTCAAGCGGCTGCGCTTCACCGACCGGCCGCTCGTGCGCTTCCTCGCCGAGGTCTGGGACCGCTGGCGCGACCGGCCGTTCTGGGCCAGCCAGCAGGCGATCCGCAACGTGCGCGACGAGGCCGACGTGCTGCTCTACCTCGTCAACGCCGGCGAGTCGGTCGAGGCCGCCGGCTACGTCGCCGCCGAGATGGAGCTGCTCGGCTGGATCGGCAAGCCGGTGATCGTGCTCCTCAACCAGCTCGGCGCGCCCCGCGGCGAGGCCGGCGACGCGGCCGAGGTCGGTCGCTGGCGCGCCAGCCTCTCCGCCTGGCCGATGGTGCGCGGCGTGCTCCCGCTCGACGCCTTCGCCCGCTGCTGGGTGCAGGAGCTCACGCTCTTCGCCGCCATCGAGGTCGCGTTGCCGGCAACCTCGCAGCCGGCGATGGCGCGGCTGCGCGAAGCCTGGCGCCGGCGCGGTGTCGCCACCTTCGCTGCGGCGGCGGCCGAGATCGCCGCGAGCCTGGCGCGCATCGCGACGATGACCGAGCCTCTGCCGGAGGGCGGCGGTCTGCGCGCGCGCCTGCGCCAGGCCGGTGCGGCCATCGGCCTCGGCCAGGGCGAGCCCGGCCCGGCGGCGCTGGCGCAGCAGACCCTGGCCGCCCGGCTCGACGACGAGACGCGGGCCAACACGCGCGCGCTGCTCGGCCTGCACGGCATCGCCGGCACCGCCGAAGGCGCGATCCGCGACCGCCTGGCGGCCGGCTTCGACCTGCGCCTGCGCCTCGACGAGACCCAGGCCGCGGTGTGGGGCGGCGCCGTCACCGGCGCGCTCGTCGGCCTCAAGGCCGACCTGCTGAGCGGCGGCCTCACCCTCGGCGGCGGCTTCATCGCCGGCGGCGTGCTCGGCGCGATCGGCAGTGCCGGCCTGGCGCGCTGCGTCAACCTCGTCCGCGGCACCGGCCGCTCGCTCGTCACCTGGAACCCGGCGGCGCTCGATGCGATGGCCGAAGCGGCGCTGATCCGCCTGCTCGCCGTCGAGCACTTCGGCCGCGGCCGCGGCGACTGGGTGCAGGGCGAGGCGCCGCCGCACTGGGCGCCGGTCGTGGCCCAGGCGCTGGCGCCGCTGCGCGAGGCGCTCGACGCGGCCTGGGCCGAGCGCGGCACCCTGGCCGAAGGCGGCGGTGCGCTCGTGGCCGAGACTCTCGCGGCGCGCCTCGAACCGATCGTGCGCAACGCGGCCCGTGCCGCGCTGACCGCGCTGTACGCCGACGCCCGCCTCGCCTGGCCCGACGGTCCCGCCCTGGAAGCTGCCCATGACCTCCTCCCCGCCTGACCTCGCCGCCGTCAAGGCGCTCGTATTCGACGTCTTCGGCACCGTCGTCGACTGGCGCAGGGGCGTCGTCCGCGACGGTCGGGCGCTGGGCGCGGCGCGCGGCCTCGCCGTCGACTGGCCGGCCTTGGCCGACGCCTGGCGAGCCGGCTACCAGCCGGCGATGGCGCGCGTCCGCCGCGGCGACATCGCCTGGACGAACCTCGACGGGCTCCACCGATCGAGCCTCGACGAGCTCGTGCCCCGCTTCGGCCTCGAGTCGCTCGACGAGGCCGACCTCGACCACCTCAACCGCGCCTGGCACCGGCTCGACCCGTGGCCCGACGTGCTCGCCGGCCTGCGCAAGCTGAAGTCGCGCTTCACCATCGCCCCGCTCTCGAACGGCAGCGTCGCGCTGCTGGTGGCGATGGCCAAGCGCGCCCGCCTGCCGTGGGACTGCGTGCTCTCGGCCGAGATGTTCCGCCACTACAAGCCCGACCCCGAGGTCTACCGCGGCGCCGCGGCATGGCTCGGCGTCGCGCCGGCCGAGCTGATGATGGTGGCCGCGCACCCGAGCGACCTCGACGCGGCGGCGCGCGCCGGGCTCATGACGGCCTACGTGCCGCGGCCGCTGGAGCACGGCGCCGGCGGCGCGAGCGAGCCGGCGGGCGAGCCGCGCTTCGACCTCGTCGCGGCCGACTTCCAGGACCTGGCCGCCCGGCTATGCAGTACGCTGCCGCAATGACCCGCCAGTCGCCGATCGACTTCTATTTCGACTTCTCGTCGCCGTACTCGTACGTCGCCTCGGAGTGGATCGAAGCGCTTGCCGCGCGGCACGAGCGCACGGTGAACTGGAAGGCGGTGCTGCTCGGCGTCACCTTCCAGGCGGCCGAGCTGAAGAGCCCGGTAAGCCACCCGATCAAGCGCGAGTACTCGCTGCTCGACTTCGCGCGCTCGGCCCGCTTCGCCGGTGTGCCCTACACCTTGCCCGCGACCTTTCCGGTGCCGACGCAGAACGCCGCGCGCGTCTTCTGGTGGCTGCACGAGAGCGACCCGGCGCGCGCCGCCGACTGGGCCCGGCACGGGCTGCGCGCCTACTTCACGCGCGGCGACCTCGACCTCTCGAACGGCGCCGACCTCGATCGCCTGGCGCGCGAGTTCGGGCTGGCGTCGGGGCAGGCCGAGGCGGTGGCCACCGACCCGGCCTGGAAGGCACGGCTGCGCGACGCCTGCGCCGAGGCCGTCGCCGCCGGTGCCTTCGGCGCCCCGTTCTTCGTCATCGACGGCGAGCCCTTCTGGGGCAACGACCGGCGCGACCAGATCGCGCGCTGGCTCGAGCTCGGCGCCTTCTGAATGCGCGATGTGGAGCCGATCGCCTTCCTGCGAAGCACGCCTTTTCACCGCATCGGCACACTGAGATGAACGACGTCTACACGACCCCCGAGCACGAGCAGCTGCGCGAGCAGATCGCGCGCTTCCTGGCGCGCGAGGTCGAGCCGCACGCGCTCGCCTGGGAAGAGGCCGGCAAGACGCCGCGCGAGGTGCTGCGAAAGCTCGGCGACGCCGGCCTGCTCGGCCTCGTGTACGCCGAGGAACACGGCGGCGCGGCGGCCGATGCGCTCACCAACCTGGTCTTTGCCGAGGCCCTGTCGCAGTCGACCTTCGCCGGCTTCGTCATCACCGTGCTCGTCCACACCGACATGGCCAGCCCGCACCTGCACCACGCCGGCAGCCCGGCGCAGAAGGCCGCCTACCTGCCGGGGATCACGGCCGGGCGCACGATCACCGCGGTGGCCATCACCGAGCCGGGCGCCGGCTCCGACGTGGCGGGCATCCGCACCACGGCACGGCGCTCGGCCGACGGCAGCGAGTGGGTGCTCGACGGCACCAAGCTTTTCATCACCAACGGCGTCCACGCCGATCTCTACTTCGTGGCGGCCAAGACCGGCGAGGGCCGGCACGCGATGTCGATGTTCATCGTCGAGAAGGGCACGCCGGGCTTCACCGTCGGGCGCCAGCTCGACAAGGGCGGCTGGCTTTCGTCCGACACCGCCGAGCTGGTGTTCGACGATTGCCGCATCCCGGCCGCGAACCTGCTCGGCGAGGAGAACCGCGGCTTCTATTCGGTGATGAAGAACTTCCAGACCGAGCGCATCGCCCTGGGCGCCATGGCCGTCGGCCACTGCATGCAGGCGCTCGCCGTCACGCTGGAACACGTGCGCGACCGGCGCGCCTTCGGCGCCACGCTGTTCGACAAGCAGGTCGTGCGCCAGAAGATCGCCATGCTCGACGCCAAGACCCGCGCCGCCCGCGCCTTTCTGTACCACTGCGCCTGGCGCGTGACGCAGGGCCACGACGTGGTGCAGGAGGTCTCGA
>CAXSEJ010000138.1:0-6982 GCA_964236395.1 uncultured Rhizobacter sp. | reverse complement strand
CCTGATCGGCTCGGTGTCAGCCGATCGATCCGACCACCCGGAGTCGGCACGTTCGTTGCTGTCGGCACTGTGCTGGTTGCCTGAACCGGCCTACACGGGAAACGACATCATGCGCAAGTGGCTCTTCTTCATGCTCGCCGGCTACCTCTGGAAAAAATTCGGTGAACGAGGCGCGGTCGGCGCCGGCCGGTCGCCGATGCCGCGGCGAGAATAGGGCGAATGAACGACGTGGAGACGCTGGCCCGCCAGGTCAGCGAGCTGCAGGGTTCGCTGCTGGCCATGGAGTGTTTCGTCAATTCGCTCGCCGAAGCGCTGAGCGCCGACCAGCGTCCGGTCGTCCAGGCCTTTTACGCCAGTGAATCGGCCGCCTTTCGCGTCGCACTGATGAATTCGACCGCCCCGGAAAGCACCATCGGCGCGTTCGAGCGCGATGTTCAGCGGGCGGTGAACCTGCTCGGCGAACCCGGCAGGCCGTCGCAGCCCGGATCCGGCACCTGAGCGCGGCGGCTCAGCCGATGCACGTGCGGTTCTTGCCGGTGCGCTTGGCTTCGTAGAGCGCCTGGTCGGCGCGCTCGAGCGACTCTTCGATGCGCTCGCTTTCGCGATAGAGCGTCACGCCGGCCGAGAAGGTCACGAAGATCGGCTTGTCCTTGTGCATGAACAGGCCGCCGGTCAGCGACCGTTGCAGCCGGGTCAACACCTGCTCGCCCTCCTCCGCAGGCGTCTGCGGCAGGAGCACGACGAACTCCTCGCCACCGTAGCGGGCGACGTGATCGGTCGGGCGCAGCGTCTTGCTTACGATGGCGGCCAGCGACTTGAGCGCCTCGTCGCCCGCGCTGTGGCCGAGCTCGTCGTTCAGGCGCTTGAAATTGTCGATGTCGAGCAGGCCGATGGACAGCTCGCCGCCGCCGCGTTCGAGGCGCCCCCGCTCCAGCTCGAAGGCCTGCATCAGGCCGCGCCGGTTGGCAATCTGCGTCAGCTGATCGGTCGAGACCTCGTCGGCGAGGCGCCGCATCTCGTCTTCGAGCTGCGTCACGCGTTTACTGAGCCCGGTGGCCTTGCTGTGCTCTTCCTGCAGGCGTGCCTGCGTCTGCTGCACCATGGTTTGCACGGCGCGACTCTCGGCCACCATCTCGCGCACCACGCTGGTCAGGCTCTCGAGCGAGTTCGACTCCTCGATCACCGCGGCGTAGCGGCCGACGCTCTCGTGGAAATTCCCTGTCTTCGAGCCGAGCTCGTCGACCTCGGCCAGCATCTGCGTGATCAGCGACTTGAGCGCATCGCGCGCCTGTTCGCGCTCGCGCTTCACCTCGCCGTGCTGCTTGCGTGCACCGTGCAGCATGTCGGTCACGGCGCGCACGCCGCGGGCGGTCAGGCCCTCCTCGATCTTCACCCGCATGGCCTCGCACTGACCGCGCACCCAGCTGCCGTCCTCGGCGAAGTCGGCCAGGCTGGCGGTGAGCTCGCCGCTCAGCTTGCCGAGCTGGTCGAACAGGTGATGCCGGTGCTGCAACAGGCGTTCGGCCCGGCCGGCGATGCTCGCGGTTTCGGCGACGGTGGCCGTGCTCGCACCCTCGGCCTCGAGGCGCTGCAGCAGCCGAGACAGGTCGGCGTCGAGTTCCTGGCTGGCGCTGTCCTGCTTCGGCAAGGCTTGCTGCAAGGCGCCGCCGAGTGCACCGACGACGCCATGCCACGCTGTCTCGCTGGAAGCCACCGCGGCCGGTGGCGCGGTGGCCGGGGCAAGGGCGTCGAGCGCATCGACCTGCGTGGCGGCCGCATCGGTTTCCCAGTTGCTGACGAGCTGAGCCAGGCGCTGGTGCAGCTTCTTCGGGTCGGCTCGACTGCCGGCAAAGACACGGTGGATGCTTTCCTTGCGGCGCGCCGGTGTCCAGTTGCGGCCGCCGCGCTCTAGGCCGCGCACGATGCGCTCGATCAGCGTGGTGATCGCCTCGACGTCGGTCTCGCCTTCGCCCGACTCGTGCCGGTAGGCGCGCTCGTAGTTTTCGGGGGTCGGCTCGAGGCGCTCCATGGCCAGGCGCCGCAGCGCTGCCTTGGCCAGATGCGCAGCCGACACGGCCGGAGCAGTCGCGAGAGGCGCGGGGCGCGTCAGGCTCATGGCAATGCGCGCTCAGCCGAGGGGTGACTTGAGGCGTGCCGCGCGGCCGCGCTCGGGCTGCGGCAACTCCGGCATGTCGGCCGACGAGGCCTGGCCGATCCACGGCGCCTTCTTCGGCAGCACGGTCTGCTGGAGCCAGCGCTCGATGTCTTCCGGCGCTTGCGGCTTGCTGAACAGGAAGCCCTGCATGATTCCGCAGCCCAGCCGGTGCAGCACCTCCATCTGGCGCAGGTTCTCCACCCCTTCGGCGATCACACGCAGGCCGAGCGAGCGAGCCAGCGCGATGATGGCCGTGACCACGGCCGAGCTCTGCGGCGTCATGCCGAGGTCGCGGATGAAGCTGCGGTCGATCTTGAGCTCGCTGATGGGCAGCGTGGTCAGGTAGGCGAGCGACGAGTAGCCGGTGCCGAAGTCGTCGATCGAGATTTCGACGCCGATCTCGTTGAGCCGGTGCAGCGCCGGGATCACGTTCTGCAGGTCCTTCATCAGGCCCGTCTCGGTGATCTCGAGCTCGATCGCGTGGTGCGGCACGCCGTAGGTGGTGACCGCGTTGTGGATGTACTCGACCAGGTCGGTGCGCTCGAACAGCCGGTTCGGCAGGTTGACCGCGATCGAGTCGGAGAAGCCGAAGTTGTCCTGCCAGATGCGGGCCTGGCGCGCCGCCTCGCGGATCGCCCATTCGCTCAGCGGAATGATGAGCCCGGTTTCCTCGGCGAGCGGGATGAAGTCGCCCGGCGCCAGGAGTTGGCCGTGCCGGCGCCAGCGCATGAGTGCCTCGGCGCCGACCATGCGGGCGCCGCGCACATCGATCTTCGGCTGGTAGTGCAGCACGAGCTCGCTGCGCTCGATCGCCTTGTGCAGTGCGCTCTCGAGCTCGAGCTTCGCGCGACCTTGACCGGCCAGGTTCGGGCGGTAGAGCGACGACGAATTGCGGCCCGACGCCTTCACGGCATACATCGCCACGTCGGAGTTGCGCATCAGGTCGGCGACCGTGACGCCGTCGCGCGGGAACACGGCGATGCCGACGCTCGCCGTGACGAAGCACTCCTGCATGCCGATGACGATGGGCTTTCTCATCACCTCGAGGATGCGGTCGGCGACGCGCTCCGCATCGGTCTCGTCGATCACTTCCGGCAACAGGGCCACGAACTCGTCGCCGCCGAGCCGGCCGACGGCCTCGAGGGTGCGGTGCGAGCGCACGCCGACGCTCTCGAGCGAGCTCTCCAGCACCTGGTCGGAGTGGCGCACGCACGAGCGCAGGCGGCGCGAGACCTCCATCAGCAGCTCGTCGCCGGCGCCGTGGCCGAGCGTGTCGTTGATCACCTTGAAGCGGTCGAGGTCGATCAGCAGCAGCGCCACCTGATGACCGAGGCGGCGACCGTGCTCGAGCGCTCGTTCGGCGCGCCAGATGAGCTGGCGGCGGTTCGGCAGGCCGGTCAGCGTGTCGAAGTTCGCCAGGTGGCGGATGCGGTCCTCGGCCAGGCGGCGGTCGGTCACGTCCTGGACGATGCCGGTGTAGCCGACCAGGTTGCCGTGCTCGTTGAACTCGGGCTCGGCCTCGATGTGGACGACGCGCTGGCGGCCGTCCTGCAGGCGCGCATGGATGTCGGTCGCCAGCACCGTGCTGCGCTCGATCGCGCTGTGCGTCAGCTCGAGGAAGGAGTCGCGTTCCTCCTCGGCCACCATGCGGAGCAGCGAGCGGAAGGCGGGCTGGTCACCGGGCCCGAAGCCGAACACGCGCAGGCCTTCGATGGAAAAGACGGGGCCGCCCTGGCCGCGGCGCCAGTCGAAGCTGCCCATCCGGGCCAGGTCCTGGGCGCGTGCCAGGCGCGACTTGCTTCGTTCCAGCTCGACCCGCGTGCGCGAGGCGCGCAGCAGATAGCGCAGGCGGCCGGAAAGCAGGCTCCACTGCGTCGACTTGACGAAGAAGTCGGTGGCGCCGACTTCGTAGGCGCGGGCGATGGAGACGTCGTCGTCGAGGCCGGTCAGCATGAGCACCGGCAGGGACTCGAAGCCGGGCAGCACGCGCAGCTCGCGGCAGGTCTCGAAACCGTCGAGGCCGGGCATCACGGCATCGAGCACGACGATGTCGGGCAGCCAGTCGGCGAGCAGGAGGATGGCCGTCTCGCCGCTCGACGCTTCGGTCACGGCGAAGCCGTGCTCGCGCAGGGCCACGGAGGTGAGCAGCAGGTTCACCTCGTCGTCGTCGACGAGGAGAACGCGCGGGCGGTCGGGGAGATCGTCGGCGAACGAAGTCGCTCGCGTGGGCAGGTTCACTGCAAAGCCTCGGTCATGTCGGTGCGTCCTTCAGCAAGGCCTTGACCGCTTTTAACACGGCGATCAGCTCGACATCCATCGCCTCGAGGCGTTCCGACAGCCCCAGGAGCTTGCGCCGTCGCACCTGGCTCTCGATTTCGGCACAAATGCTCGACAAGGCGAGCGCGCCGATGCTTGCCGACGACGACTTCAAGGTGTGCGCCACCAGACGAATGCCGTCGATGTCGTCGTCTCGCCGGGCCTCGACGAGTTGCGCCGACAGTCGCGCCGCCGACGTCTCGAAGGCGCCGAGCACGCGTTCGATCAGCCGCGACTTGCCCAGCGGATCGAGGTCGCGCAGGCGTTGAAGCGCGTCGTGATCGAGGCTGGTCGGCGGGGCGGGGCTCACGGGCTCGGGCGGGCGGTGAAGTGGGGGGCGAAAGGCAAGCCAGAAGCACCGCTCGCCGGTTATTTTCGGCGCAGGCGCCGCCGACTTGAACCCGGCCATCGCCGCTGCGCGCAAAGCCGCCTCCTACAATTGCCGTCGATGCCCTGGGGACACGTTGCCGCCCTCGCCTTGCTGGTGGCCGTGGCCGCCACGCTGGGTGCCGGCGGCGCCGCGTGGTGGCTCCGCAGAGCACGCAATGGCCGCAATGGCCGCAATGGCCGCAATGGCCGCGATGGCCGCAATGCGTCGCCGTCGTTGCCCGGCGAGCCGATGTCGCCACGGCCGTCGGGCGCCGAAGAGCACGATGCCTTCGGCTACATCGTCTCTCACGACTTGCGCGCGCCGATCCGCATCGTCGAGGGCTTCACCCGCATCGTCAAGGAAGACCATGCCGCCGCGCTCGGCAAGTCCGGCCTCGACCACCTCGACCGGGTGCTGGGCGCTGCGGCGCGCATGAATCGCATGATCGACGCCCTGCTCTCGCTGTCGCGACTGTCGGCGCAGCCGATCGCGCGCGTGCCGGTGGATCTCTCGCTGCTCGGCGCCGCCGTCGTCGACGATCTTCGCCGCCAGTGGCCGGAGCGGGCGGTCGAGGTCGAGATCGAACCGGGCCTGCTGACCGTGGGCGATCCGACCTTGCTTCGCATGGTGCTCGAGAACCTGATCGGCAACGCCTGGAAGTACACGGGCAACGCGAGTCCGGCCCGCATTGCCCTCGTGCACCGTGACCTGCGCGGCGACCCGGCCCGGCGCGGGCCGGCATTCACGGTGCGCGACAACGGCGCCGGCTTCGACATGCGCTTCGCCGACCGCCTGTTCGGTGTCTTCCAGCGCCTGCACAGCGCGAGCGAGTTCCCCGGCACCGGCGTCGGCCTCGCTTCGGTGAAGCGCATCGTGCAGCGGCACGGCGGCGACGTCTGGGCCGAGAGCGAGCCCGAGCGCGGCGCGCGCTTTCACTTCACGGTGCCGCTGGCCGGCGTGTCGGCCAGCTAAGCGCCGGCGCGCCTGGCCTCGATCGCGCCGAGCAGCGCTTCGGCCTGCTCGATCGCTGTCCGGCCCGACTCGGCCGCAAGGCGACGCAACTGCGACGACGCGTCGCCCCGGCTCGACCCGTCCCGCTGCATGAGCACGCCGGCGGCCATGGCGACGACATCGTCGTGCGGCTCGGCCACGGCGAGGCCCGGTGCCGACGGCGCCCGCGCCGGGCTCGGCCGGTCGCCCGGGGCCAGGCGCGCAAATGCCGCCGCGACCGCCAGCACGATCTGCTTCATGTCGAGCGGCTTGACGAGGTAGTCGACGGCGCCCAGCGCCTTCACCTGCGCCGCCGTGTCGGCATCGGCGAAGGCCGAGAGGAACATGAACGGCACCTTGCCGTGGGCGCGCAGGTACTCGGCCACGTCGAAGCCGCTCTTGCCCTCCATGCGGATGTCGAGCAGCGCCAGGTCGGGGTGGTGCTCGCGGGCGAGGAGGATGGCGTCGTCGCCGTTGTCCGCCGGGTGCACGCCGTAGCCGGCGCGCGTCAGGCCGTCGGCGAGCGTCGCCAGGACGAGGCGGTTGTCGTCCACCACGAGGATCGTGCCCTTGCTCGCCATCGCCGCATGTTAGGACGGAAGCCGGCCGCGCACGACCGCCGGCGGCACCAGCGTCATCGTGGCGAGGACGTGGCCGTCGACTTGCTCGATGCCGAGGCGGGCGCTGCGCCTGGGCAGCAGCGCCCGCACCAGGCCGAGCCCGGAGACGCCGCTCGGGATGTGCTCGAGGCTGAAGCCGGCCGCCAGGCGGCCGGGGTTCGAGATCGCGACGGCCACTTCAGCGCCGCCGCAGTCGATGCGGCACGCGATCACCGCGTCGCCGGCCCCGGCCGGGGCGTGCTTGATGGCGTTGGTGAGCAGCTCGTTCAGCGTCAGGGCGATCGGGATCGCCTCGACTTCCGGCAGCATCCACTCGTTCGCCGTCGCGCCTTCGAACCGGCAGGCGATGGCACGGCCGAAGGTGCGCTGCACCGAGCCGACGATCGCCTCGAGCACGCTCACCAGCACCAGCGGCCCGGTGCTGCCGACCTGCAGCCCGTAGACCTGCGCGATGGCCTGCACCTGGCCGACGACCTCGTCGATCGCGGCCGAGACCTCCGGCTTGCGAACCCCTATCTGCTGCAGCAGGCC
>CAXSEJ010000137.1:0-7206 GCA_964236395.1 uncultured Rhizobacter sp. | reverse complement strand
GCGAGCTGCACCTGCACGCCGCGCTTGCTGCCCATCAGCTCGTGCCACTCGTCGACGATCACCGTGTGGATGCCGGCGAGCTCGTCCTTCGCGGCCTCGCGCGTGAGCATGAGGCTGAGCGACTCCGGCGTGGTGACCAGCGTGGTCGGGAAGCGCCGGTCCTGCTTGGCGCGCTCGGACGACGGCGTGTCGCCGGTGCGGATGCCGACCGACCAGCCGAGGGCGAGGTCGTCGAGCGGCGTCTTCATCGCCCGCGCCGAATCGGCGGCCAGGGCACGCATCGGCGTGAGCCAGAGCACGCCGAGCGGCGGTGCCTGGCCAGCCCGCGCGGGCGGCCCGACGGCGGCCGCACGCGCGAGCGCGCCGAACCACACCGCGTAGGTCTTGCCCGAGCCGGTGGTCGCATGGAGCAGGCCGCTGTGCCCGGCCGCCATCGCCGCCCAGACCTCGCGCTGGAACGCGAACGGCTGCCAGCCGCGCCCGGCGAACCAGCTCTCGCCCGGGTTCACGCGCGCTCGCGCTTGCTCGGCTTGGCCTTCTCGTAGAGCGCCATCAGCGGCGTCACCGAGATGCCGTGGACGACGATCGAGACGACCACGACCGAGAGCGCCAAGGCCGCGAGCTGCGTGCCGAGGTTCGGATCGAGGCCGTGGTTGATGGCGTACATGAGGTAGTACAGCGAGCCGATGCCGCGGATGCCGAACCACGCCATCAGGCCGCGCTGCGACAGCGAGGTCCTGGAGCCGGCGAGGCCGAGCGCGACCGACACCGGCCGGACGACGACCAGCATGCACAGCACGAACAACCACGACGCCTGCTGCCACTGCACCGACCAGAGCAGCATGCCGATGACGATCACGGCGGCCACTTCACCGATGCGCTCGATCTGCTCGTTGAAGCTCAGCACCGCATGCGTCATGAAGGCCGGTGCGTGCTGCGGGTGGGTGGCGATCGCCTCGACCTTGGCCGCGTCGGCATTCGCATGCGCCTTCTCGACGACGCGGGCGCTTTCCTTGCTCGACACCGGGGCGCGCTGCTCGAGGCGGCGCAAGGCGACGCCGGCGGCGAAGACGGCCAGAAAGCCGTAGCCGTGAACCATGATCGCGCCGCCGTAGGCGAGGCCGATCAAGCCGAGGGCGAGGAAGTTGTCGCGGCCGGTGCCCTCCTTGTGGGTGCGGCGGAGGTAGAGCACGAGCTGGCCGACGAGCGTGCCCAGCATGGCACCGATGCCAAGACCCGCGCCGACCGCCCAGACGACGTCGACCGCCATCCAGCGCCAGCCGTAGCTGCCCATGTCGTGCAGGCCGAGCAGGCCGAGGCCGAGCAGGACGAAAGGGAATGCGGTGCCGTCGTTCAGGCCGGCCTCGCCGGTGAGGGAAAAGCGCAGACGGTCGCGGTCGTCGGCATGGGCGACCTGCACGTCGGAAGCGAGCACCGGGTCGGTCGGCGCCAGGATGCCGCCGAGCAGGACGGCCGCGCCGAGCGAGAGGCCGAGCCAGCTCACGCCGAGCCAGGCGATGAGGGCGACGGTGACCAGCATCGACGTGAGCGCGAGGCGCAGGGGCAGCAGCCAGCGGCCGTCGGTCAGGCCCAGGCTCATCTTCAGGCCGGAGGTGAAGAGCGAGAGCAGCACCACCACCTCGGCGAGCCGTTCCAGGACGAGCGTGTGCGAAAGCACCGACAGGTGCGACGAGCCGAGCCAGAGCGGGCTGACGGCGACTCCGGCGAGCACGTAGAGCATCGAGGTGCTGAGCGGCAGGCGGGCGAGCACCGTGTCGCTGAGGGCCATGACGATCAGGAGCAGACCGACGGCGGCCGACCAGGGGGCGAAATCCATGCGTGACGGGGAGACGAAGCGAGGCGGCGGGGCACCTTAGCAGACCCCGACGCCATTGCAGCGAGAGTGCGCGGCTCCGCTCGACGGCGCGGCGGTGACGGCGCGTATCGTCGAGCTCGTCGCCTGACGGGCAACGCCACAGCAGCGACACGTCATCACACATCACACACACCGGGAGAGCGACATGGCCAAGGGGTACTGGATTGGGCGCGTCGACGTCGACGATGCCGAGGCCTACAAGGCCTACGTGGCCGCCAACGCCGCGCCGCTCAAGCGCTTCGGCGCCCGCTTCCTCGTTCGCGCCGGCACCTTCGTGAACCCGGAGGGCGCCAGCCGCAAGCGCAACGTCGTGATCGAGTTCCCGTCGTACCAGGCCGCGCTCGACTGCTGGCACTCGGCCGACTACCAGGCCGCCGTCGCGTTGCGGCTGCCGGTGTCGACGGTCGACATGGTCGTCATCGAAGGCTACGACGGGCCGCAGCCCTGACAGCATCGGCCGAGGCTCGGGCGGCGCAGATCGGCCTTCGACCGCGACGGGGCGCAGGTGAAGTCGATGCCGGCCAGGCACGAGACAGGCACGCCGCTCAGCCGAGCGCGAGCGCGGCGACGCCGGCGGCGATGCAGCCGGCGCCGAGCAGGCGCAGGCCGCGGTCGCCCTCGCCGAGAAAGCGGCCGCCGAGCAGCGCCGCGAACAGCATCGACACCTCGCGCGCCGGGGCGACGTGGCCGATCGGTGCCAGCTGCATCGCGTAGAGCACGAGCACGTAGCCGAGCGGGCCGAGCACCGCGACGACGAGCGCGGCGCGCCACTGCGTGCGCCACAGGGCGCGAAAGCCGCGCCCGTCGCGCAGCGCCGCCGGCAGCAGGAAGGGCACGCGGAACAGGTTGCCGACGTAGTCGACCAGGATCGGCGAGACGAGCAGGAAGCGCACGGCATAGCCGTCGATCAGCGTGTAGCAGGCGATGAGGGCGCCGGTGGCCGCGCCCCAGAGCAGGCCGGCGCGCACGCGCTGGCGCTGGGCCGGGTCGTGCGCCCTGGCCCGGAGGCGGGGACCCCCGGCGACGAAGAACACGCCGGCCGCGACGCCGGCCAGGCCGCACGCCGCCACGGCGCTCATCGCCTCGCCGAGCCAGAGCAGCGCGCCGGCGGAGGCGAGCAGCGGCCCGGTGCCGCGCGCGACCGGATAGACGACGGTGAGGTCGGAGAGCCGGTAGCCGCGCAGCAGCGTCGTGAAGTAGACGACGTGGACGATCGCGCTCGCCAGCAGCACGCCCCATTCGAGCGCGCCCCACAGCGGCACCGCGTGCCACGCCGCCCACACGCCGACGGGCGACCAGACGGCGACGAGCAGCAGCGCCGCCATCAGCGCGAAGCGCGTGTCGCCGCCCGTGCGCTTGGCGACCACGTTCCAGACGGCGTGCATCAGGGCGGCGGCGAGCACGAGGGCCAGGGCGGCGGCGGACATCGGCGGCGATTGTCGCAACGCGCACCGCGCGGCCGTGTCACCGCCGCCTCGCCCGCTACAGTGGCCGCATGACAACCGGAACGCCGCGATGAACCCGATCCTGGTCGAAGCGATGCGCGGCCCCGCGCTCGAATCCGCGCACCGCGGCGCCATCGCCGTGGTCGACGCCGACGGTGGCCTCGTCGCCTCGCTCGGCGACGTCGATCGGCCGGTCTTCCCGCGCTCGGCGATCAAGGTGCTGCAGGCCCTGCCGCTCGTCGACAGCGGCGCCGCCGACCGCCTCCGCCTCGACGACGAGGAGCTCGCCGTCGTGTGCGCGTCGCACGGCGGCGAGCCGGGCCACACCACGGTGGTCGAGCGGCTGCTCGGCAAGGCCGGCCTCGACCCGAGCGCGCTCGAATGCGGCACGCACTGGCCCTACCGCGAGACGGTGCAGCGGCAGATGGCCGCCGCCGGCATCGAGCCGGGCGCCCTGCACAACAACTGCTCGGGCAAGCACGCCGGCTTCCTCGGCCTGGCCTGCCAGCTGTGCGGCAGCGTCGACCTGCGCCGGTACGCGCAAGGCTACGTCGCGCCGGAGCACCCGGTGATGCGCGAGGTGAGCGCCGCCATCGCCGCCGCCACCGACTGCGACCTCGGCGCGGCCCCGCGCGGCACCGACGGCTGCTCGATCCCGACCTTCGCCCTGCCGTTGAAGCAGCTCGCGCTCGCCTTCGCGCGCGTCGCCACCGGCCACGGCCTCTCGCCCGGCCGCGCCGCGGCGGCGGGGCGCCTTCGCCGTGCCGTCGCCCGCCACCCGTTCCTCGTCGCCGGCACGGGCCGCTTCGACACCAGGGTGATGAAGCGCCTCGGCGAGCGCGTCTTCTGCAAGGTGGGCGCCGAGGGCGTGTACTGCGCCGCCCTGCCCGAGCGCGGCATCGGCATCGCCCTCAAGATCGACGACGGCAACACCGCCCGCGCCGCCGAGGTCGCGATGGCCGCGGCGATCGAGGCCTGCCTGGCGCTCGACGATGCCGACGCCGGCTTCATGCGCGGCCTGAGCGACGTCACCTTGAAGAACTGGAAGGGCACCGTCGTCGGTTCGCTGCGCGCGACCGACGACTTGCGTGCGCGGCTGCGGCCGGGCTGATCGCACCGCGCGGCGTGATTGCCCACTGATGCCCCATCGGTCGTGGCACCAGTGGCACCGGCTTTCCTGGCCTCAAGCCGGCCGTTCAGGCCGCCCTGCTGCGGTTGATTACCGCATCTCCCTCCGGTTTGTCCGCAATGCGCCCCAGTTCGCTCTCCGCTCAGCTCTCCGCTCAGCTTGTCTTGGCGGACATGGTTGCTCAGTGACCGCGCATGGCGCTAAGCAACAAGCGCGCGTTGCCGGTATGGAACGGCTCCAATTTCAGCGCTGCGAGCGCATGCTTTCTCGCGGTTCTTGGGTGACCTCCAAGAATCGACCACCAAACCCATTTCCTGTGGATCTCGGCTTCAGACGAGTTGGCGTCGCCGCTGATGTTCAAAGGCCCCGCCGCCGTTCCACGTCTTTCATGCGCGGCGGCGATGGCAAGGTTTGTTCGACTGGCCTGAATTGCTCGCCTGGCGTGGCCCACGCTGGCGGCGTGCTGCCGGTAGGCCAGCTGCACCTCAGGGAGGTTGGCGAGCTTGCCCACCTCAGCCAAACGAAGGAACAAGTCGAAATCTTCGGCCCATTCGAACTCTGCTTGGTAGCCTCCCACTTGAACAAACGCATCTCGCAAGATTGCCGCGGTCGGGTTGCAGATCGCGCCGCCGGCACCGTTCATGTGTTGTGCGTCTATTCCGGCGTGATCCAACTCGCGAGGCATTGCCATGATGGGTGCGAGTTCCGGGTCGACCAATAAAACCCCCGTGCCAAGTGCCACGCACTCCGGATTGCGCCGAAGATATTTCATTTGTTGTCGGAAGCGATCCGGATATGCAACGTCGTCCGCATCCATACGGAATATAAAATCGCCCCGAGCCTGAGAAATTCCTGCATTGGCTGCGGCGACGATGCCCTTGTTCTCGGTGGGCAAAACAGTGGATCGCGGCCAGCCAGACAGTTGAGTCTTGATGATTTCAAGCGTCCTGTCCGTACTGCCATCATCGACCACGATCAAGTCGAACCCTGTTTCGCTTTGCTGTTTGATCGATTCCAATGATGCCGCGATGTACCGCTCTGCGTTATAGGCGCACATGACGACGCTAATACTCATAATTACCTCGTTTGCAACAGATATGTCCAGAATCGGCTGGCTTCAAGTTCCGTTGCTTTCGTCAGCAGTCAAAGGCGCGCGGTGATGATGCAGCGTCAGCAGGCCTTCTAGTTCGGCCATCGTATCGGCCTCGTGCAGCGGCTTGTCGTCGCGAATGCGCAGCATGCGCGGGAAACGCACGGCGATGCCGCTCTTGTGCCGGCCGCTGCGGTTGATGCCTTCGAAGCCGAGCTCGAACACCAATGTCGGCCGGACGCTGCGCACCGGGCCGAACTTCTCCAGCGTGTTCTGGCGGATGACCTTGTCGAGACCCAGGAACTCTGCGTCGGTCAGCCCGGAGTAAGCCTTGGCGAAGGGCACGAGCTGCAGCTCGCCCGGCTGCGCCGGCGTGCGCGCGGCGATGGCCTCGACGGCGGCGGCGGCCTCGGCCGCGTCGGCCGGCCGGCGGTTCCAGACGGCGAAGGTGTAGTCGGTGTAGACGCTGGCGCGGCGGCCGTGGCCGGCCTGGGCGTAGATGAGGATGCAGTCGACGCTCAGCGGCTCGATCTTCCACTTCCACCAGGTGCCGCCGGCGAGGTCGTCCTGCTTCCTGCGGCCGGTGCCGTAGCGCGCCTCGCGGTGCTTGAGCATGAAGCCCTCGACGCCGCGGCCGCGCGACTCGAGGCGCAGCTCGGCGAGCGCCTGCCACGTCGGCAGCTCGACCAGCGGCGAGAGCCGGACCCCTGCCTGCGTCGCGACGATGCCCTCGAGCACGTGGCGGCGCTCGCCCTGCGGCCGCCCGCGCAGGTCGGCGCCGCCCGCCTCCAGCACGTCGTAGGCGATGAAGCCGACCGGCGCGTCGGCGAGCACCTTCCTGGCCAGCACCTTGCGGCCGATGCGCTGCTGCAGCAGCGCGAACGGCTGCACGGCGCCGTCCTTCCAGACCACGATCTCGCCGTCGAGCACCGTGCCGTCGGCCAGGGTCGATGCCGCTGCCACGAGCTCGGGGAAGCGCTCGGTGACGAGCTCCTCGCCGCGCGACCAGACCCAGACCTGGCCGCCGCGCTTGACCACCTGGGCGCGGATGCCGTCGTACTTCCACTCGACGAGCCAGGCCGCGGGCTCGCCGAGGCGGGCCGGGAACTCGGCGTGCGGCACGTCGAGCTGGTGGGCGAGGAAGAAGGGGTACGGCTGGCCGAGGTCGAGCGCGCTGTCGTCGCTTTCGGAGGTGAGGCGCAGGTAGCGCGCCGCGCTCGGCGCAACGCGGCCATCGGTGTAGCCCATCATCCGTTGCGCCACGCGCTTGGCGTCGACGCCGGCGCCTTCGCCGAGCGCCCGCTGCACGAGCAGCTTGCTCACGCCGACGCGAAAGCTGCCGCCGATCAGCTTGTTGAGGATGAAGCGGCCCGAGCTGTCGAGCTCGTTCCAGTACGAGGCGACGCGGTGCGACTGCTCCTCGGCCGAGAGGCAGCGCAGCGTGCGCAGGCGCTGCTCGATCCACTCGGCCAGGCCTAGGTCGCTGCTCCGCTCGGGCGGCGGCAGCACGTGCGCCACGGTCTCGGCGAAGTCGCCGACCGCCTGGTAGCAGGCGTCGAACAGCCAGTCGGGGGTGCCGGCGCTGCGCGTCGCGATGGCCCACAGCACGGTGCTCGGCACCACCTGGCGCGGCTTGCCGCCGGCCAGGAAGTACACCGCCCAGGCC
>CAXSEJ010000136.1:0-7219 GCA_964236395.1 uncultured Rhizobacter sp. | reverse complement strand
TGGCCATGGGCCGGGCGATCGTGCGCCAGCCGGCGGTGTTCCTGTTCGACGAGCCGCTCTCGAACCTCGACGCCAAGCTGCGCGCGCAGACGCGGCTCGAGATCCAGAAGCTGCACCGCGAGCTGCGCACCACCTCGCTCTTCGTCACCCACGACCAGGTCGAAGCGATGACGCTGGCCGAACGCATGATCGTCATGCACGCCGGCCGCATGGAGCAGATCGGAACGCCCGACGAGGTGTACCACCGGCCGGCGACCACCTTCGTCGCCGGCTTCATCGGCTCGCCGCCGATGAACCTGGTGCCGGGGGTGAGCGAAGGCGCGGGCTTTCGCGCCGGTGCGCAGTTGCTCACGATGCCTGGCGGCGCGCCGCGGGCCGGCGAGGTGGTGATGGGCGTTCGCCCGGAGCACGTGGTGCTCGGCTCCTCGCCATCACAAGCCGGATGGCCGCTTCACGTCCAGGCGCTCGAGATGCTGGGCGCGGAGCGGCTCGTCTACGGTCTGCTCGGCGAGACGCTCTTCACCGCCCGGCTCGACGCCACCGACCCCTACCCGCAGGTCGGCGACGTGGTCGGCGTGCAGACCACGGCCGCGCACCTGCACTGGTTCGACGCCGTGACGACGGCCCGCGTCTGATGCCCGTCGACTGGCCTTACCCACGCTGGTTCGCTCACCGCGGCGCCGGCCGCCTGGCGCCGGAGAACACGCTCGCCGCCTTTCGCGTCGGCGCCGGTCACGGCTACCGCGCCTTCGAGTGCGACGTCAAGCTCTCCGCCGACGGCGTGCCCTTCCTGCTCCACGACGCCACCTTGGAGCGCACGACCTCCGGCCATGGCCCGGCGGGCGCGCTGACATGGGCCGAGCTGTCACTCCTCGATGCCGGCGCCTGGCACAGCCGCGCCTTCGCCGGCGAGCCGCCGCCGAGCCTCGCGGCCATCGCCGCCTTCTGCATCGGCAATGCCTTGGCGCTCGACATCGAGATCAAGCCGACACCGGGCAGCGAAGCCGAGACCGGCCGCGTCGTCGCCGAAGCGGTGATGGCGCTCTGGCACGGCCGGGCGCAGCGGTGGCCCTTCCTCAGCTCGTTCCAGCCGGCCGCCCTCGCTGCCGCAATGACGGCGGCGCCCGACGTGCCGCGCGCCTTGCTGCTCGACGCCTGGCGCGACGGCTGGCGCGACGAAGCGCTCGGTCTGCGCTGCGCCGCCGTCGTGACGAACCACGCGCTGATCGACGCCGACACCCTGGCGCGCATCCACGGCGCCGGGATGCGCGCGCTGGTCTACACGGTGAACGACCCGGCCGAGGCGGCACGGCTCGACCGGCTCGGCATCGACGGCATCGTCACCGACGCCGTCGACCGCTTCGCGCCGGCGGCCGACACCGGCGAGCGCTAGGCTGGCGGCGGTTCCGGCGGTTCCGTCGGTTCCGTCGGTTCCGTCGGTTCCGTCGGTGCCGTCGGTCCCGGCGGTCCCGGCGGTCCCGGCGGTGCCGTCGGCCCCATCCTTTCCTCGGCCCCGCGCACGCGCGCGTAGACCCGCGTGCTGCGGGGCTCGCCCAGCAGGTTGGCCGAGTCGAAGCGGAGCAGCGCCTCGAGCGTGAAGCCGGTGCGCTCGGCGACGCGCCAGCTGCGCTCGTTGCCGTCGTCCATGCGGATCTCGACGCGGCGGGCATCGAGCACGTCGAAGGCCATGCGCGCCAGCGCCCGCACCGCCTCGGTGACGTAGCCCCGGCCCTCGCAGCCGGCCCGGCGCCAGTAGCCGATCTCGAAGCGGCGCAGCGTCCAGTCGATGCGGTGCAGGCCGGTCGCCCCGACCAGCGCGCCCTCGGCGCCGCCCGGCAGGCGCTCGAACATCAGCAGCGCCAGGTCCTCGCGAAGGATGAACTTCGCCTGCTGGCGGCGGCAGTAGGCTTCCGAGTCGTCGACGCTCGGCAGGGTGCCGGCCCACGGCATCCACGGCGCCAGGCCGACGATGCTGTCGCCGATGGCGGCGTTCAGCGCCCCGCCGTCGCCGCGGCGCGGCGGGCGCAGCACCAGCCGCCCGGTGTCGATGCGCTCGGGCACCTCGCGCAGGATCGGGTCGCCGAGGGTCATGGTCAGCGCATGGGTTGGGCCGATGGCACGCCGCTGCCGATGTCGGCCTCGGCACCGAGCCAGTCGGTCGCCGACTCGGCCTGCGGCAGCTCGCGCACGCTGCGGATGGCGCCGAAGCGCCAGGCCGCCGCGGCGAGAAGCAGCGAGCCCGTGCCGGCCACGGCGAGCGAGGTGCGCAGGCCGTGCGTCTCACCCAGCCAGCCGCCGAGCAGCGCACCGGGCCCGGCGGGCACCAGGATCAGCCAGCGCATGGTGCTCGTCATGCGACCGAGCAGGGGCGCCGGCGTCACCGCCTGGCGCAGGGCCAGGAAGTTGATGAAGATCAGCACCGCGCCGACGGAAAACATCGTCAACATGCAGGCGAACGCAAACACGCCCCAGGCATTGACGGGTGCCACGGACAGCAGCAGCCAGCCGAGCCCGCAGATCGCGAAGCCGAGCACCAGGCTCGGGCCCGGGCCGATCCTGCGGCTGATGCGGTTGCCGTACACGCTGGCGATGACCGTGCCCACGCCCATGCCGGTGTAGCTCAGCCCGACCGCGTGTTCGGAGAGGCCGAGCGTGCGCGTGGCGAACAGGATCAGCACGACGGTCGCGGCGTTGTGGCAAGCCTGCCAGGCGCCCACGGCGGCGGCCAGCGAGACGAGCAGCCGGTGGCGGGCGACGAAGCGCACGCCCGTCTTCAGGTCGGCCCAGAACTGCTGCGCCGGCGAGCCGTGCGCACGCGGCTGCCAGGGCGGCTCATGGATCGCGATGCCGCGCAGGATCAGCGCCGACACCGTCACCAGCACCGCGTCGACCAGCAGCGTCAGCGGCGCGCCGACGACCTTGATGAGCGCGCCGGCCAGGCCCGGTCCGGCGACCTCCGCGCCCGAGGTGGCGAGCGCGTTCTTCGCGTGCGCCTCGACCAGGCGTTCGCGTGCCACCACCTGCGTCAGCACGATCTGCGAGGCGCTGCCGGCGACGGTGTAGACCGTGCCGAGCACGAAGCCGCAGGCGTAGAGCCAGCCGATCGAGAGCCAGCCGGCCCACCAGGCGAGCGGCACGCTGGCAACGACGACGGCGATCGTGTACTCGCCGGCGATGTACACCGGGAGCTTGGCAATGCGGTCGAGCCACACGCCCGCGGGCAGCGAGAACAGCACGAACGGCGCGATCTCCATGGCCGTCAGCAGGCCCATCTGGGTCGGGCTGGCGCGGAGCAGCACGGCCGCGGTGAGCGGCAGCGCGAGCATCGTCACCTGGCCGCCGAACGAGCTGATGACGATCGACGTCCACAGGCGACGGTACGCCGCGTCGCGCAACAGGTCGTTGGCGGGCAACGAGTAAATCTTGAATCGACGCAGCCACGATGTCATGGCTCACCTTCTCTTTCCTGCTCGATCTTTTCGATCGTTCCGCTGAGATCTCAGCGGACTCCGTGTCGGAGAGGAGCTGAGAGGCTAGATCGGCGCGCGTTCGGCGCCGGAGAGGCGCCTTGCCGTGAAGCCACGGGCCGGGCACCGGACGACGCGATTGGCGTCGTGGGCGAGGGCGTGGGGTCGGCGGTTCATGGGTGGAGGCGATCTTCGGGGAGGGGGGCGGATCGTATCAGGGCCGGATCAGGAACGATAGTCGGCGTTGATCTTCACGTAGTCGACGCTCAGGTCGCAGGTCCAGACCGTCGCCTCGTGAGCGCCGCGGTGCAGGTCGACGCGGACGGTGATCTCGCTCTGCTTCATGACGCGCTGGCCGTCGGCTTCGCGGTAGTCGGGATGGCGGCCGCCGCCGACGGCGACGTGCACGTCGTCGAGGAAAAGGTCGATGCGCGTCTGGTCGAGGTCGTCGATGCCGGCGTAGCCGACGGCGGCGAGGATGCGCCCGAGGTTCGGGTCGCTGGCGAAGAACGCGGTCTTCACGAGCGGCGAGTGGCCGATCGCATAAGCCACCTTGCGGCACTCGGCGACGCTGGCGCCGCCCTCGACGCGCACGGTGATGAACTTCGTCGCGCCCTCGCCGTCGCGAACGATCGCCTGCGCCAGCCGGCGCGCGACCTCGAACACCGCCTCGCGCAGCGCCTGGCCGTCGGCGCTGTCGAAGCTCGCGACCGGCACGTTGCCGGCGCGGTGGGTGGCGATGAGCACGAACGAGTCGTTGGTCGAGGTGTCGCCGTCGATCGTGATGCGGTTGAACGACTCGTCGGCCGCCTCGCGCACGAGCCGCTGCACAAGCGCCGGCTCGATCGCCGCGTCGGTGGCGATGAAGCCGAGCATCGTCGCCATGTTCGGCCGAATCATCCCGGCGCCCTTGCTGACGCCCGTGACGGCGACGGCCTTGCCACCGATCTCCACCGTCAGCGACGCCGCCTTGGCCACCGTGTCGGTGGTCATGATCGCTTCGGCCGCCGCGGCCCAGCCGTCTGCGCGCAGGTCGGCCAGCGCCTGCGGCAGCCCGGCCTCGATGCGGTCGACGGGCAGCACTTCCATGATCACGCCGGTGGAAAACGGCAGCACCTGTTGCGGCGTGCAGCCGATCAGGGCGGCCAGCGCCGAGCAGGTGGCCCGGGCCCGCAGCAAGCCGTCGTCGCCGGTGCCCGCGTTCGCGTTGCCGGTGTTGACCAAGACGGCACGCACGCCGTTGCCCGCGGCGAGGTGCTCGCGACAGAGTTGCACAGGGGCAGCGCAGAAGCGATTGGCGGTGAAGACCCCGGCGACCGTCGCGCCTTCCTCGAGCGAGACGACGAGCAGATCGCGCCGATTCGCCTTGCGAATGCCCGCCATGGCCACGCCGATGGCCAGTCCGCGTATGGCATGGAGCGAGTTGGGGTCCGGGGGGAGAAGGTTGACGGCCATGGCGTTCAGGCCAGCTTCCCGTGGCACTGCTTGTACTTCTTGCCACTGCCGCACGGGCACGGGTCGTTGCGGCCGACCTTGGCCACCTCGCCGCTGCGCGGCGTCGACATGGCCGAGGCGACGGCGTTCAGGGTCGCCACGGCAGTGGCGGTGTCCGCCCCGGCCATCTCGCGCTCCTGCGTGACGCTGCCGTCGTCGTTCGGGTGCGTGTAGGTGACGTTGCTGATGTGCTCCGCGCGCTCCTCGATCGCCTCGGCCGCCAGGCGCACTTCGTCTTCGGACTGGACGCGCACGCTCATCAACACGCGGGTCACTTCCATCTTGACCACGTCGAGGAGCTGGGAGAAGAGCTCGAAGGCCTCGCGCTTGTACTCCTGCTTCGGGTTCTTCTGCGCGTAGCCGCGCAGGTGGATGCCCTGGCGCAGGTAGTCGAGCGCGGCCAGGTGCTCGCGCCAGTGCTGGTCGATCGACTGGAGCAGGATCATGCGCATGAAGGGCGTGAACTGCTCGACGCCGACGAGGTTCACCTTCTCGTCGAACATCGCGGTCGCGGCGCCGGTGACCTTGGCGGCGATGTCCTCGTCGCTGATCGAGTCGCTCTTGGCGACCTCGCCTGCCAGGTCGACCTCGAGCTGCCATTCCTCGCGAAGCGTCTTCTCGAGCGCCGGCAGGTCCCACTGCTCTTCCACGCTCTGCGACGGCACGAAGGTCCGCACCACGTCTTCCATCGTGCTCGTGCGCAGGTTGGCGATCTGCTCGACGAGGCTGGGCGCCTCGAGGATGTCGTTGCGCTGCTGGTAGATCACCTTGCGCTGGTCGTTGGCGACGTCGTCGTACTCGAGCAGCTGCTTTCGCACGTCGAAGTTGCGCGCCTCGACCTTCCTCTGCGCGCCTTCGATCGAGCGCGTGACGATGCCGGCCTCGATGGCCTCGCCGTCGGGCATCTTGAGGCGCTCCATGATCGAGCGCACCCGCTCGCCAGCGAAGATGCGCATGAGCGAATCGTCGAGCGACAGGTAAAAGCGCGAGGAGCCCGGGTCGCCCTGGCGGCCGGATCGGCCACGCAGCTGGTTGTCGATCCGGCGTGACTCGTGCCGCTCGGTCGCGATGATGCGCAGGCCGCCCTGCTGCTTCACGGCGTCGTGCAGGCCCTGCCATTCGCTGCGCAAGGTCGAGGCTTGCGAGACCTTGTCCTCTGGCGACACGGTGTCGTCGGCGTCGATGATCTTGATCTGGTTCTCGACGTTGCCGCCGAGCACGATGTCGGTGCCGCGACCGGCCATGTTGGTGGCGATCGTGATCACGCCGGGTCGCCCGGCCTGGGCCACGATTTCGGCCTCGCGCGCGTGCTGCTTGGCGTTGAGCACCGCGTGCGGCAGCTTCGCCTTGTCGAGCAGGCCGGAGATCAGCTCCGAGTTCTCGATCGAGGTGGTGCCCACGAGCACCGGCTGGCCGCGCGTGTGGCAGTCGCGGATGTCCTCGATCACGGCCTCGAACTTCTCGCGGTTCGTCTTGTAGACGAGGTCGAGCTCGTCTTTGCGAATCGTCGGCAGGTTCGGCGGAATGACGACCGTCTCGAGTCCGTAGATCTCCTGGAACTCGTAGGCCTCGGTGTCGGCCGTTCCGGTCATGCCCGACAGCTTGCCGTACATGCGGAAGTAGTTCTGGAAGGTGATCGACGCGAGGGTCTGGTTCTCGCTTTGGATCGCCACGCCTTCCTTGGCCTCCACCGCCTGGTGCAGGCCGTCGCTCCAGCGCCGACCGGTCATGAGGCGGCCGGTGAACTCGTCGACGATCACCACCTCCGGCGTGCCGTCGTCGCCTTGCTGCACGACGTAGTGCTGGTCGCGGCTGTACAGGTGCTTGGCACGCAGCGCCGCGTACACATGGTGCATCAGGGTGATGTTCGCCGGGTCGTAAAGGCTCGCGCCTTCGACCAGCAGGCCGGCCTCACGGAGCAGCCGCTCGGAGTTCTCGTGACCGTCTTCGGTGAGGAAGACCTGATGCGTCTTCTCGTCGACGGTGAAGTCGCCGGGTTCGATCACGCCTTCGCCGGTGCGCAGGTCGAGCTCGCCGATCTGCTTTTTCAGCTTCGGCACGACGGCGTTGATCTGCACGTACATCTCGGTGTGATCTTCGGCCTGGCCGCTGATGATGAGCGGCGTGCGCGCCTCGTCGATCAGGATCGAATCGACCTCGTCGACGATGGCATAGGACAAGCCCCGCGCGACGCGGTCGGCGGCGTCCTGCACCATGTTGTCGCGCAGGTAGTCGAAGCCGAATTCGTTGTTGGTGCC
>CAXSEJ010000135.1:0-7293 GCA_964236395.1 uncultured Rhizobacter sp. | reverse complement strand
AGATGTCGAGCCCGCCCGAGAGATCGTGCAGGCTGCCGATCAGCATCTCGTCGGCTGCGAGTGCCGCGAGCGGCAGGCCCGCGCCGGCAGCACCGGCGAGCGTCAGGCTGGAGGACTTGATGAATGAGCGACGGTCCATGGCGGTAGAACTCCTGGTTGTGAATACGCGGGAAAGAAACGACGCCGGCGTACGGCTCGCGAATGATTATGAAGATCGAGCGGCCGGGTGGCCCAACGGTTCAGCGCCAGGCGCCTAGATCGCCTTCCAGTCGCCGGCCTGCTCGAAGGCATAGGCGGCCGTGTAGATCGTGGCTTCGTCGTACATCTTGCCGATCAGCATCATCCCGACCGGCAGGCCGTCGACCAGACCGCAGGGCAGCGTCATGGCCGGGTGTCCGGTGACGTCGAACGGACAGCAGTTGGGCAGCATTTCGAAGGCCCTCTCGATCACCTCCTGAACCGGCGCATCGACCGCCGGCAGGCGGGTCGCGACCATCGGCAGGGTCGGCATCAGCAGCAGGTCGTAGCTGGCCAGCGCCTCGTCATAAGCAGCCGTCAACTGGCGGCTGATGTTCTGCGCCTTCGCGTAGTAATGGCCGCCGTGCTTCTGGATGAAGTACTCGCCGAGAACCATCGTGATCTTGAGCGTTTCCGACAACTCGTCGGCCCTCTGCTTCCAGCCCTGATGGTGCTTGACCATGCTGGTGACGTAGAGGCCTTTCCAGTTGAAACCGTGGCCGTTGTCCTTCATCATTTGCTGCGTGCCGCCTTCAGCGGCGATCGGCAGCCAGATGGCCGGCCCGAGCTTGTGCATCGGCACCGATACTTCCTCGACCGTCGCCCCCAGCTTGCTGAACCATTCGCTCGCCGCCCGGACCTTGGCGTCGCTCTCGGCCAGCGACTGCGGCCAACCGAAGCCCTCGGTGACGATGCCGATCTTCATCCCGGCGACGCCGCCCTTCATGAGCTCGGTGTAGGGCTGTGCCTCGCGGCCGGCGTGTTGGCGTGGGTCGAGGCCGTCGGGCCCGGCGATGACCTCCAGCAGCAGGGCGTTGTCGGTGACTGTGGCGGTCATCGGACCCAGGTGGTCGAGGGTCGACTCGATCGGCATCGCGCCGGTGTACGGAACCAGGCCATGGGTCGCCTTCATGCCGTAGATGCCGCAATAGGACGCCGGCATCCGCACCGAGCCGCCCTGGTCGCCGCCCATCGCCATCTCGACCTCGCCGGCCGCGACCAGCGCCGCGCTGCCGGAGGACGATCCGCCCGCCGAGAAGCCGTAGCGCCAGGGGTTGTGCACGGGGCCGCTGGCGCTGGTGTGCGAGCCGCCGGAGAAGCAGAAGTATTCGCAGACCGCCTTGCCCAGGATGGTCCCGCCGGCATCCAGGATGCGAGCGACGACGGTGGCGTCGACATCCGGCACATAGCCCTCGAAGGTCGAGGAGCCGTTCATCATCGGCAGGCCGGCGACGCAGATGTTGTCCTTGATGGCCAGCCTCTTGCCGGCCAGCTTGCCGCTGGCCGCGCCGGTCACCGTCGACTTGACATACCAGGCGCCGTACCCGTTCTCTTCGCCAACGGGAAAGCGACCCGGTTGACGGGGGTATTTCACCGTCGGCAGGTTGTCGGGCAGCGCATCGACGGCGTCGTACGCGTCGAAATTCGCCTGAAGAAGTTCGTGGTAGACGCCTGCCTGATCGTCGCTGAGGTGGATGCCGAGGCTGGCGGCAACCGCCCGAAGTTCGCTGCTGCTGGGACGTTCGATGGTCATGAAGTGCTCCGCAGGTGATGGTGGCGTTTAGTCCGCCAGCAAAAGGCATTCCAAGTGAGGCAAGCCGTCGCTCTGGGGCTGGCCGCTGGCCAAGCACCGACATGGGGAAGCGCGCCCCGGGTTCGACCCAAAACGCCTCTTCATGCGAACGGCCGCGGCGGAAGCGCCGTGCAGCGTCCCAGACACGCTGCGATAAGACAAAAGGCTTAGCAGGCGCTAACCTGCTAAGCCTCGTCTTCACTGGTCGGGACGGCGGGATTCGAACTCGCGACCCCTTGCACCCCATGCAAGTGCGCTACCAGGCTGCGCTACGCCCCGTCAGCGCGGATTATGGCAGGACGCCTCGGCTACGGCGCCAGCAAACCGCGGATCGAGATCAGCTCCTGGCGAACTTGCGCCGGCGACATCGTGAGCCGGTCGGCACCGTCGTGGCTGCCATCGGCGCGCGCAGCAGCGCCGACGTGTTCGTCGTTCGGTTCGCCGCTCGGTTCGCCGCTCGGTTCGCGGTTTCGTTCGCCGTGCGGTCCGCCGCGATCTTCGTCCGACGGTTCGAGGTCGGCTTCGGCCGGCTCCTCGTGCCGGTGCGCAGCCACGTCGACCAGGCGGTTGCGCGCGCCGCTGATGGTGAAGCCCTGCTCGTACAGCAACTCGCGGATCCTGCGGATCAGCAAAACCTCGTGGTGCTGGTAGTAGCGGCGATTGCCGCGCCGCTTCATCGGCTTGAGCTGAGTGAACTCCTGCTCCCAATAGCGCAGCACATACGGCTTGACGCCGCACAGCTCGCTCACTTCACCGATGGTGAAGTAACGCTTCGCAGGGATCGCGGGAAGCGCTTTCTCCATAGAAATCAATAGGATCAGGCGGTGAAACTAGACTTTTACTCGAAGTCTTCTGCAGGCGGCGTGTCGCCCTGGACGACACCTTTCAGCTTGTGGCTCGCGTGAAATGTCACGACGTGGCGGGCCTTGATCGGAATCGCCTCACCGGTGCGCGGGTTGCGGCCAGGCCGGGGCGCCTTGCGGCGGATGTTGAAGTTGCCGAAGCCCGACATCTTCACGTCGTCGCCCGACAGCAGCGTGGCGTGGATAAGGTCGAAGAAGGCCTCGACCATGTCCTTCGATTCGCGCTTGTTGAGGCCCAGGCGCTCGAACAGCAGCTCGGCCAGCTCCGCCTTGGTGAGCGTGGGCGTCACCAGGGAGGGCATCAGCACGCGGTCGGCGGGCGGATCGGTCGTGGCCATGGCGGCGCGCGGCCTCGCTACTGGCGACGCAGGCGCACGCCGAGACGCTGCTCGAGCGATGCCAGCACGCCGGCAACGACGCGTTCGATTCGATCGTCGGTCAGCGTCTGGGCGTCGTCGCGGAGTTCGAAGCGGACGCCCAGGCTGCGCTCGCCTTCGCCCATGCCGGCGACGGCGTGACCTGGTGCGTACACGTCGAAGAGCGTCGCATGGCGCAGCACGCCGTCGGCACCGGCCTCGATTGCCGCCATCAAGGCTGCGTGCGGCACGTCGGCGCCGGCCACCACGGCGATGTCGCGGAACACCGGCTGCTGCTTCGGCACGGCAACGAGCCGCGGCAAGCCGCGGCGGCCGAGCACCTCGGCATCGAGCTCGAACAGCACGACGTTGCCCGGCAGCTCGTAGACCTGGCTCCAGCGCGGATGCAGCTCACCGACGACACCGATGCGTCGGCCGTCCACCTCGACCGCGGCACTGCGGCCAGGGTGCAACGCCGGATGCGGCGCGGCGACGAAGCGCGCCGGGACCGGTGCAAGCAGCGCCTCGAGGTCGCCCTTGACGTCGAAGAAGTCGATCGGCCGCTCCGGCCGGCCCCACTGCAGTGGCTCTGCCGGGCCGAATGCGAGGCCACCCAAACGAAGCGGCTGGCGCACGCCGGCCACGGCCCGCTCGCCGCCGAGCGAGGCGCCGTCGCGCACATAGACCTTGGCAAGCTCGAAGACCCGCAGGCCGGTGGCCTTGCGCGAGAGGTTGAGGCGCAGGACCTCGATCAAACTGCCGACGAGGCTCGACCGCATCACCGAGTGCCCGGCGGCGATCGGATTGAGCACACGGATCGGCTCGGTACTGGCCGCGAAGTCGCGCTCCCAGCGCTCGTCGACGAAGCTGAAGCTGATCGTTTCCTGCCAGCCGAGGCCGGCCATCGCGTGGCGCAGCGCGCTCGTGCCGCGGCGCGATTCGCTCGCCACCCGGGCCGTCAGGCTGCCGTGTGCAGCCCGCGCCGGCAGGCGGTCGTAGCCGATGAGGCGTATCACTTCCTCGATCAGGTCTTCCTCGAGGCGCAGGTCGAAGCGCCAGCTCGGCGGCACGACGACGATCGTGCCGGGCTCGCGTGTCCACGCGAAGCCGAGCCGCGTCATCACGTCTTCGCACTCGGCCTGTGTGACCGGCATGCCGATGACACGCGCCGCACGGTCGACGCGCAGGGTCACCGGCGTGGCGGGCGGCAGTGCCACGACCTGGTCGTCGATCGGGCCGCAGCGCGTGGCCGTGCCGCCGCAGATGCGGAGGATGAGCGCGGTCAGCCGCTCGATGTGGGCGACGGTCGATTGCGGGTCGACGCCGCGCTCGAAACGGTGGCCGGCGTCGGTTGCGAAGCCGAAGCGGCGGGAGCGCCCGGCCACGGCCTCGGGCCACCAGAAGGCCGCCTCGACATAGATGTTGCGAGTGGCGTCCGACACCGCCGTCGCTGCACCGCCCATGATGCCGGCGAGCGACTCGACCTGCGCCGCATCGGCGATCACGCCGACCTCCGCGTCGAGCTCGACGGTGCTGCCGTTGAGGAGCGCCAGCCGTTCGCCCGGCCGGCCCCAGCGCACCACCAGGCCGCCCTCGATCCGGTCGAGGTCGAAGATGTGCGAAGGGCGGCCGAGCTCGAACATCACGTAGTTCGAGATGTCGACCAGAGGCGAGACGCTCCGCTGCCCGCAGCGCTCGAGGCGACGCACCATCCAGGCCGGCGTGGTCGCGGTCGTGTCGACGTTGCGGATGACGCGGCCGGAGAAGCGCCCGCACAAGTCGGGCGCCTCGATGCGCACGGCCAGCCGCGCGTCGTCGTCGGCGGCGATCGGCGCGATCGCCGGCGCCTTCAACGGCGCGCCGGTGATCGCCGCCAGCTCGCGCGCCACGCCGAAGACGCTGAGCGCGTGGCCGAGGTTGGGCGTGAGCTTGAGCGTGAGCACGGTGTCGTCGAGCGCGAGCAGCTCGCGCACGTCGCGGCCGATCTCGGCATCGGCCTCGAGCACGAGCAGGCCGCCGTGGTCCTCGGAGAGCTTGAGCTCGCGCGCCGAGCACAGCATGCCCCGGCTTTCGACGCCGCGGATCGTGCCGACCTCGATGCGGAACGGCGCCCCGCCCTCGCCCGCCGGCGGCAACTCCGCGCCGACCCGGGCGCACGGCACCTTGATGCCGGCCACGACGTTGGGCGCTCCGCAGACGATGTTGAGCCGCTCGGCGGCACCGACGTCCACCTCGCACACGCGCAGCCGGTCGGCGTTCGGATGAGGCACGACGGAGACGACGTGGCCGACCACGACCCCGTGGAAGGGCGGCGCCGCCGGCCGCAGCGACTCGACCTCGAAGCCGGCCATCGTCAGCCGTTCCGCCAGCTCGGCCGTACCGATCGGCGGATCGCAAAACTCGCGCAGCCAGGATTCAGGGAACTGCATCGCGTGCGCTAGACGAATTGTTCGAGAAAGCGCAGGTCGCCGTCGAAGAACAGGCGCAGGTCGTCGATGCCGTAGCGCAGCATCGCCAGCCGGTCGATGCCGGAGCCGAAGGCAAAGCCGATCACGCGCTCCGGATCGAAGCCCATGTGGCGCACCACCTGCGGGTGCACCTGGCCCGAGCCGGAGATCTCCAGCCAGCGGCCGGCCAGGGCGCCGGTCTCGAACATCACGTCGATCTCGGCGCTCGGCTCGGTGAACGGGAAGTAGCTCGGTCGAAAGCGCAGCTTCAGCTCGGTGGTCTCGAAGAAGGCCTGAACGAAGTCGAGGTACACCGCCTTCAGGTCGCGAAAGCTCACGTCGGGCCCCAGCCACAGGCCCTCGACCTGGTGAAACATCGGCGAGTGCGTCGCGTCGCTGTCGACGCGGTAGGTGCGGCCCGGCGCGATCACGCGCACGTCGGGCATCGACGCCGCGCCGGCGTACCTGCGGGCATGCGCCTGCGCATAGCGGATCTGCATCGGCGAGGTGTGCGGACGCAGGTTGAGCGGGCGGCCTTCCCCGTCTTTCAGGTCGACGTAGAACGTGTCCTGCATCGACCGCGCCGGATGGTTCTCCGGGTTGTTGAGTGCGGTGAAGCTCATCCAGTCGGTCTCGATCTCGGGGCCGTCGGCGATGTCGAAGCCCATCGACGCGAAGATCGCCTCGATGCGCTCCTGGGCGCGGCTGATCGGGTGCAGCCCGCCGGTACTGCGCGTCCTGCCGGGCAATGTGACGTCGAGCGCCTGCGCCGCGAGCCGGGCTTCGAGCTGCGCTTCGGCAAGCGCGTCGCGTCGCGCCGTCAACCCGGCCTCGATCGCCTGCTTGGCCGCGTTGATCGCCGCGCCACGCGACTTCTTCTCTGCCGGCCCGAGGGCGCCGAGCGCCTTCAGCTGTTCGGTGATCCGCCCCGACTTGCCGAGGAAGCGCGCCTTCGCGTCCTCGAGCTCGGCCGGCGCCGAAGCGCGCGCGAACTCGGCGAGGGCGTCGTCCACCAGGGGTTGCAGGTCGGTCATCGTCGCGCGGCGTGAAGCCGGCAGAAGGCGCAGGCGGTCGGCCCGCGCGGCGGCCGCAGCCGCCGCCGGGAGGGCGGGATCAGGAGAGGTGCGGACGCACCTTCTCGACGATCGAGCCGAACGCGGCCGGGTCGTTGACGGCCATGTCGGCGAGGACCTTGCGGTCGATGTCGATCTGCGCTTTCTTGAGGCCCGCCATGAACTTGCTGTAGGTCACGCCCAGGCCGCGGGTCGCGGCGTTGATGCGCGCGATCCAGAGGTGTCGGAACACGCGCTTCTTGGTGCGGCGGTCGCGGTAGGCGTACTGCCCGGCGCGCATGACCGCTTCCTTGGCGATCCGGAAGACGTTCTTGCGGCGACCGCGAAAGCCCTTGGCGAGGACGAGAATCTTCTTGTGACGAGCGCGGGCGGTGACGCCGCGTTTGACGCGAGGCATGTGGTTTCTCCCTGAAAGTTATCGAGCGAGCGACGGCGCCGGGCTCACAGGCCGGCGAACGGCAGCATCTGCGCCATGTGGCCCATGTTGGTCTCGTGCACGGCCGTGGAGCCGCGCAGATGACGCTTCGTCTTCGTCGACTTCTTCGTCAGGATGTGGCGCTTGAACGCCTGGCCCCTCTTGACGGTGCCGCCCGGGCGAACCCGAAACCGCTTGGCGGCGCTCTTCTTGGTCTTCATCTTGGGCATTGCTGCTCCTTCTTCGTATGCACCTGCAGGCGCCGGCGCGCGGCGCGCCGTCTTGTCGGCCTGCAGAGGCTTATGGATTCGATCGATCGGTCTTACTTT
>CAXSEJ010000134.1:0-7294 GCA_964236395.1 uncultured Rhizobacter sp. | reverse complement strand
GACTTCGCCGAGATCGAGCGCCGCGCCATCCCCGGCAGCGGCTCGTGCGGCGGCATGTACACGGCCAACACGATGAGCTCCGCCTTCGAGGCGATGGGCATGAGCCTGCCGTACTCGAGCACGATGGCCAACGTGCACGACGAGATCGTCGCGCGCGCCAGGGCGGCGGCGGGCGTGCTGGTCGAGGCCGTGAAGAACGACCTGAAGCCGCGCGACATCGTCACGAGGAAGAGCATCGAGAACGCCGTCGCGGTGATCATGGCGACCGGCGGCTCGACCAACGCCGTGCTGCACTTCCTGGCCATCGCCCATGCGGCCGAGGTCGAGTGGAACATCGACGACTTCGAGCGCGTGCGCCGCAAGGTGCCGGTGCTCTGCGACCTGAAGCCGTCGGGCAAGTACCTCGCCGTCGACCTGCACCGCGCCGGCGGCATTCCGCGGGTGATGAAGACGCTGCTCGCCGCCGGCCACCTGCACGGCGACTGCCTCACGATCACCGGCAAGACCGTCGCCGAGACACTGGCCGAACTGCCCGACGCGCCGGGCGCCGACCAGGAAGTCATCCGCCCGATCGAGCGGCCCATGTACGAGCACGGGCACCTTGCCATCCTGCGCGGCAACCTGTCGCCCGAAGGCGCGGTCGCCAAGATCACCGGCCTCAAGAACCCCGTCATCACCGGCCCGGCGCGTGTGTTCGACGACGAGCAGAGCGCGATGGCGGCGATCATGGCGCAGCGCATCGTTGCCGGCGACGTGATGGTGCTGCGCTACCTCGGCCCGAAAGGCGCGCCCGGCATGCCGGAGATGCTGGCGCCGACCGGCGCGCTCATCGGCCAGGGCCTCGGTGAATCGGTGGGCCTGATCACCGACGGGCGTTTTTCCGGCGGCACCTGGGGCATGGTCGTCGGCCACGTCGCGCCGGAGGCGTACGCCGGCGGCACGATCGCCCTCGTCGAGGAAGGCGACTCGGTCACCATCGACGCGCATCGGCTGCTGGTGCAGGTGAACGTGAGCGACGAGGTTTTGGCGGCGCGGCGGGCCGCCTGGCGACCGCCGGCACCGCGCTACGTGCGCGGCGTGCTGGCGAAGTTCGCGAAGAACGCGTCGAGCGCGAGCAGGGGCGCGGTGCTCGACGGCGCCTGAGCGCCGGCCGCTAGCGCTGCTGCTTCTGCGCCTTGCGTCTGGCGCGCGTGTCCATGCCGAGCTTGGCCAGGTTTTCGGTGCGCCGGTCGCTCTTCTTCTTCTCCATGCGGTCCATCTCGCGGCGCTTGTTCAGGCCCGACTTGTCTGACCACAGCCACCAGAGCGAGGCGAAGATGAACGGCAAGGCGAACTTCCACAGGTCGCCGAACAGTTGCCAGTTCCAGGTGCCGATGACGCCGATGCCGGCGAGGTTGAGCAGCATCAGGACGACGCCGATGACGACGAACAGCATGCGAGTTCTCCAGCGTCGTTGACGCGCAGAGATGGTAGCGGAGAGCGCCGTGAGCCGGCAGCGACGTGGCGCCCCTTGGCCGCCCGAACCGCGTCAGATATCGCGAATCGCTGGCCGTGCACGGCGGCCAGCCCCACCGATGCGCCGCCTGCAGGGCGCCGACCGGCTCAGTTCGGCTTGATGTACTCCGAGACGACCTTCCAGCGCCCGTCCTGGATCTGCGACAGGCGAGACACGTCGCTGCCCAGGTGCTTGGTCGGGCTGAAGGTGGCCGGCGGGCTTCCGAACATGTCGGGCTCGAGGCTCATCGAGTCCATCGCCTTGATGAAGCTGTCGGTCGTGAGGTTGGAGCCCGCCTTGGTGGCGGCGCGCGCGAAGGTGTCGACGGCGTTGTAGCCGTAGATCGACATCACGGTCGGGTCGTCGCTGAACTTGGTCTTGTACTTCTTGGCCCAGAAGCTGATCTGCTGCGATGCTTCGTCGACGTAGGGGTTCTGCACCGTCATGGTCGCGTAGAGGCCGTCCATCGCCTTGCCGCCGAGCTTGTGGATGAGGTCGCTGTACAACGCGATCGAGCCCATGAAGGTCGGCGCGAAGCCGGTCTTTCTCGCCTCGGCGATGGTGCCGATGGTCTCCCGGATGACTGTGCCGAGCACGACGAAGTCGCACCCGCCGGCCTTCATTCGCGCCACCTGCGACGAGAAGTCGGTGGCACCGCGCTTGTAGCTCGTCTTTTCGGCGAACTCCATGCCGATCGTCTTCAGCCCGGCCTCGGCGCCGCGCACCACCTCGAGCCCGTACTCGTCGTCCTGGTAGATCGTGCATACCTTCTTCGCCGCCTTGTCCTTCACGACCTTCGGCAGCGCGGTGCGCATCTGGTCGTAGTAGGTGGCGGCGAACGCGTACTTCAGCCGGTTCACGGGCTCGTACATCTCGCGTGCCGCCGTCACCGGGAAGAAGTTGACGATGTTCTTCTCGAACTGCACCGGCATGGCGGCCAGGTTCTGGGCCGTGCCGACGTGCGCGGCCATGATGAAGATCTTGTCCTGGTTGACGAGCTTTTGCGCCGCGAGGACCGCCCTTTTCGGGTCGTAGCCGGAGTCCTCGACGAGCAGCCGCAGCTTCCTGCCGTGGATGCCGCCCTGCTCGTTGATCTCGTCGACGCGCAGCATCATGCCCAGGCGGATCTGCTTGCCGAAGGCGGCGAGCGGCCCGGAGAGATCCTGGATCGAGCCGACGACGATCTCGCCCTTGCTCACGCCCTGCTGCTGGGCCTGGGCCGACGTGGCGAAGGCGGTGGTGAAGACCGCGGCGGCGAGGATGACGTTTCTCATGGTGTTTCCTTCTCGTGAATCGGTGCTCAGGCGCGGTACATCGCCTCGATGCGGTCCGCGTACTTCTTCTCGACGAGCTTTCGCTTGAGCTTCATGGTCGGCGTGAGCTCCTCGTCTTCGGCGCCGAGCCGCGTGTCGAGCAGCCAGAACTTCTTGATCTGCTCGACCCGGGCGAACTTCTCGTTCACCCGCGCCATCTCGGCGCCGACGAGCTCCTGCACTTCCCTGGCGTGGGTCAGGCTGGCGTAGTTGCTGAAGGGAATGTCGCGGTCCTGGGCGAATTTCTCGACGTTCTCGAGGTCGATCATGACGATGGCGGTCAGGTAGGCGCGCTTGTCGCCCACGACGACGGCATCGGTGATGTAGGGCGAGAACTTCAATTCGTTTTCCAGCTCGCTCGGCGTGATGTTCTTGCCGCCGGCGGTGATGATGATGTCCTTCATGCGATCGGTGATCCGGAAATACCCGTCGCTGCCCTGCGTGCCGACGTCGCCGCTGTGCAGCCAGCCTTGTGCATCGATCGTTTCGGCCGTCTTCTCCGGCTGGTTCAGGTAGCCCATGAAGACGTTCTCGCCGCGAATGAGCAGCTCGCTCGTGGCCGGATCGAGCCGGACTTCGTTGTACGGGCAGGCCGGGCCGATCGAGCCCGGCTTCATGCGCCCGGCCGGCGTGTAGGTCGCGGCGCCGCAGCTTTCGGTCATGCCCCAGACCTCGATCATCGGCACCCCGAGCGCCAGGTACCACTTCACCAGATCGGGCGAGATGGGCGCGGCGCCGGTGACGCAAAAGCGCGCCCGGTGGATGCCGACGAGCTTCCTCACGTTGTCGAGCACGAGCAGGCGGGCGAGGCGAAACTGCAGCTTCAGTGCGGCCGGCACCGGCTGGCCGGCGAGCACGCGCTCGCCGACGCGGTGGCCCACGCCGATGGCCCAGGCATAGGCCAGCTGCTGCACGCGGCCCGATTCGCGCAGCCCGATCGTCACGCTCGAGTAGAACTTCTCCCAGATGCGCGGCACTGCGGTGAGGACGGTCGGCGCGATCTCGCGCACGTTCTCCGGCACGGTTTCCGGGTTCTCGACGAAGTTCAGCACCGAGCCGGTGTAGAGCGCGAAGTACTCGCCGCCGATGCGCTCGGCGATGTGGCAGAGCGGCAGGAAGCACATCCGCTCGTCGCTCTCGTCCTGGGGGACGATGGCGTTGTTGCCGCGGACGGTGAAGACGATGGCATGGTGCGAGTGCATCGCGCCCTTCGGCTTGCCGGTCGTGCCGGACGTGTAGACGAGGATCGCCAGGTCGCCGGGCCGACAGGCGGCGATGCGCTCGTCGAGCTGGGTCGGTTTTCGCTCGCGGTGCTCGCGCCCGAGCTCGCGCAGGCGGGCGAGCGAGACGACGCGCTCGTCGCTGAAATCGCTCAGGCCCTCGGTGTCGAAGACGACGACGGTCTGCAGCAAGGGCAGGCGATCTCGCACCGAAAGCGCCTTGTCGAGCTGCTCGTCGTCTTCGACGAAGAGCACGGTGGTGCGCGAGTCGGCGCACAGGTACTCGACCTGGCCCGCCGCGTCGGTCGGGTAGATGCCGCTCGAGACGCCGCCGCACGACAGCACGGCGATGTCGGCAAGCACCCATTCGACGACGGTGTTGGCGAGGATCGAGGCGCAGTCGCCCGGCGCGAAAGCGAGCGCGAGCAGGCCGTCGCCGATCTCGCGCACGGCCTCCGCCGCCTGGCTCCAGGTCCACTCGCGCCAGAGGCCGCGCTCCTTTTGCCGCATGGTCACGCGGCCCGAGCGCAGGGCGACCGCGTTCCAGAACATGGCCGGCACCGTCTCGCCCGGCACGACGATGTCGAGGTTCGGCCGCAAGGCGGCTGCGTCCCACAGGTTGCTCATCGCCACGTCTTCTTCTTCTTCCAGCGCCGCTCGCCGCGTGCGCCGGCTTCCTTCATGCCGAGGTAGAACTCCCTGATGTCGTCCTTCTCGCGCAGGCGAGCGCAGGTGTCTTCCATGACGATGCGGCCGTTCTCCAGAACGTAGCCGTAGTCGGCGACGTTGAGCGCCATGTGGGCGTTCTGCTCGACGACGAGCAGCGTCGTGCCGCGCTCGCGGTTGATGCGCACCACGATCTCGAAGATCTCGCGCGTGAGGCGCGGCGAGAGGCCGAGGCTCGGCTCGTCGAGCAGGATCATCTGCGGCGCGGCCATGAGCGCGCGCGAGATGCTGAGCATCTGCTGCTGGCCGCCGGAAAGCAGGCCGGCCTCCTGGGCTCGGCGCTCCTTGAGGATGGGGAAGTAGCCGTACACCATCTCCATGTCGCGGCCGACGGCGTCGCGGTCTTTTCGTGTGTAGGCGCCCATCAGCAGGTTGTCGCGCACCGAGAGCAGCGGGAACACTTCGCGCCCTTCCGGCACGTGGCTCAGGCCGCGCTGCACGACGATGGCCGGGTCGTTCGAGGTGATGTCCGCGCCGGCGAATTCGATGCTGCCCTTTCTCGGGTCGATGATCCCCGAGATGGTCTTCAGGATGGTCGACTTGCCGGCGCCGTTCGAGCCGAGCACGGTGCCGATCTGCCCGCGCTCCACGGCCAGGCTGACGCCGCGGATGGCGCGGATCGGGCCGTACGCACTCTCGACGTTGGCGAGGCGCAGGATGCTCGTCGAAGCGGCGTTCATGCGGCCTCGCGACGCAACGTCGACGCGTCTTCGCCGGTGCCGAGATACGCTTCGATCACGCCGGGGTGCTCCTGCACTTCGGCCGGCGTGCCGAGCGCGAGCACCTGGCCCTGGTTCATCGCCAGCACGCGGTCCGACACCCTGGAGACGAGCGCCATGTCGTGCTCGACCATCAGCACCGTGATGCCGAGCTCGCGCTGGATGTCGTGGATCCAGAACGCCATGTCGCCGGTCTCCTCGACGTTGAGGCCCGACGACGGCTCGTCGAGGAGCAGCAGCTTCGGCTCGCTGCACAGCGCCCGGCCGAGCTCGACCACTTTCCTCACCCCGTACGGCAGGCCGGCGACGAGCGACTCGCGGTGATGCTGCAGCTCGAGCAGCTCGACGACGCGCTCGACCGCCTCGCGCGCCGCCACCTCGGCGCGGCGCGCCCCGGCCGTGAAGAACAGCTCGCTCGCCAGGCCGACGCCGCGATGCGTATGGCGGCCGATGAGCAGGTTCTGCAGCACGGTGGCGTTCTCGAACAGCTCGATGTTCTGGAACGTGCGGGCGATGCCGAGGCCGGCGATCTCGTGCGCTGCCCTGGCGCCGAGCGGCGCGCCTTCGAAGGCGATGGCGCCCGCCGTTGGCGTGTAGATGCGGCTGATCAGGTTGAAGACGGTCGTCTTGCCGGCACCGTTCGGGCCGATCAGCGTGAACACCTCGCCTCGCTCGACGTCGAAGCTCACGTCGTCGACGGCGAGCACGCCGCCGAAGCGCACGCTCAGGTTTCGCGCCGAAAGCAGGACCTCGCTCATTTCAGGCGCTCCGATTTCAGGAAGCTCTTCTGTCGCTTGAACATGCCCTTGCGGTAGAACGGAAAGATCTGCAGGTAGGTGCGCAGCTTCAGCCAGCGCCCGTACAGGCCGAGCGGCTCGAACAGCACGAAGGCGATCAGCACCAGACCGTACACGGTGCCCTGCAGCCCCGGCGCCTGAGCCACGGCGGCCGGCAGCACGTCCTTCGCGAGCGCGATCGCCTGCGGCATGGTGATGAGGAAGATGGCGCCGAGGAACGCGCCGTGCACCGAGCCGATGCCGCCGATCACGATCATCAGCACGAGGTCGATCGACTGCAGGATGTCGAACTGGTCGGGCGAGATGAATTGCAGCTTGTGCGCATAGAGCGCACCGGCCAGGCCGGCGAGCGCCGCCGACAGCGCGAACGAGAGCGTCTTGTAGCGCGCCAGGTGGATGCCCATGCTCTGCGCCGAGACCTCGGAATCGCGAATGGCGACGAACGCGCGCCCCGTCGGGCTGCGCAGCAGGTTCAGGATGGCGAGCGTGGCGCCGACCGTGACGGCGAGGCAGACGAAGTAGAACGACACGTCGTCGTCGACCTTCCAGCCGAACGCCTGCGGCGCCTGCAGGTGCGCGCCGGCATTGCCGCCGGTCACGCTCTCCCAGCGCGCGAACACCTCGGCGACGATGAAGCCGAAGGAAAGCGTCGCGATCGCCAGGTAGATGCCCTTGACGCGCAACGCCGGCAGCCCGACCACGACGCCGACGCCGGCCGAGACCAGCGCCGCGGCGGCGAAGCTGAGCGGAAACGGCCAGCCGTATTTCGCCAGCGACGCTTCGGTGTACGCGCCGACGCCGAGGAAGGCGGCGTGGCCGAGCGAGAAGAGGCCGGTGAATCCGGACAGCAGCATGAGGCCCAGGCCGACGACCGAGTAGATCAGCACGAAGGTGAGCTGGGCCAGCCAGTATTCCGGCAGCAGCCACGGCGCGGCCAGCATGAACAGGGCGAGAAGCCCATACCAGAACGCCTGCCCGCCGTGCTTGACGAGGCGGATGTCCTGCAGGTAGCTGGTCTTGAAGA
>CAXSEJ010000133.1:0-7309 GCA_964236395.1 uncultured Rhizobacter sp. | reverse complement strand
TCATGAAACGGGTGATGGAAGGCGCCGAGCATCCGCAGGATGCGAGCAAGGGCCAATGGACGCTCTTCTCGCCGAGCAACTGCCCAGACCTGCACGACAAGTTCGGCCAGGCCTTCGAGGAAGCCTACACGCGCTACGAGGAGAAGGCGGCGCGCGGCGAGATGAAGCTGTTCAAGAAGGTGGCCGCCACCGACCTCTGGCGGCGCATGCTCACGATGCTGTTCGAGACCGGGCATCCGTGGATCACCTTCAAGGACGCCTGCAACGTGCGCTCGCCGCAGCAGCACGTGGGCGTGGTGCACTCGAGCAACCTGTGCACCGAGATCACGCTCAACACGAGCGAGACCGAGATCGCGGTCTGCAACCTCGGCTCGGTCAATCTGGCCCAGCACGTCTCGGCGAACGGTCTCGACCAGGCCAAGCTGAAGAAGACGGTGGCGACGGCGATGCGCATGCTCGACAACGTCATCGACATCAACTACTACGCCGTGAAGAAGGCGCGCGACTCGAACCTGCGCCATCGCCCGGTCGGCCTGGGCATCATGGGCTTTCAGGATGCGCTCTACGCGATGAAGCTGCCCTATGCCTCGGCCGAGGCGGTGCAGTTCGCCGACACCTCGATGGAAGCCGTGTGCTACCACGCCTACTGGGCCTCGACCGAGCTGGCCAGGGAGCGCGGCCGCTACTCCAGCTACCGCGGCTCGCTCTGGGACCGCGGCATCCTGCCGTTCGACACGCTCGACCTGCTCGCCGAGCAGCGCGGCAGCCTCGCCGGTGCCGACGCCGCGGCCGCGCTGGTCGACATCGACCGCAGCGCCACGCTCGACTGGAACGCGCTGCGCCGGCAGATCGGCGAGCACGGCATGCGCAACTCGAACTGCGTCGCGATCGCGCCGACGGCGACCATCTCCAACATCGTCGGCGTCAGCGCCTCCATCGAGCCGTCGTTCGCCAACCTCTCCGTGAAGTCGAACCTGTCGGGCGAGTTCACGGTGGTCAACGAGTACCTCGTCCGCGACCTGAAGAAGGCCGGCCTGTGGGACGAGGTCATGGTCATGGACCTCAAGCACTTCGACGGCTCGCTGCAGCGCATCGACCGCGTCTCGGAGGAGATCAAGTCGCTCTACGCCACCGCTTTCGAGATCGAGACGAAGTGGCTCGTCGAGGCGGCGGCGCGGCGGCAGAAGTGGATCGACCAGGCGCAGTCGCTCAACATCTACATGGCCGGCGCATCGGGCAAGAAGCTGGACGAGACCTACAAGCTCGCCTGGCTGCGCGGCCTGAAGACGACCTACTACCTCCGCACCTTGAGCGCGACGAATGCCGAGAAGTCGACCGTCAGGTCGGGCCAGCTCAACTCCGTGTCGAGCGGCTCGCGCAGCGAGGCCGCGGCAAGCAGCGCCAGTCCGAACCTCGCGCTGTTGTCGGGCACCTCGAGCGACGAGACGCCGGGGTCCGACGTGAAGTTCTGCGCTCTCGACAACCCGGACTGCGAAGCGTGCCAATGAACGCGCATCCGCACGGCGCGTTCATCGTCGTGCCGAACGACACGCTTCATGTGCGTCGGCTCGATGCAATGGAGCAACAAATGCAGAGCGCATGGGCTGATAAGTCTTTGGCTTCTTATTCATCGCTCGGATAATCGGGCGCGCAGAGGAAACATCCGCAATGCTGGTTTGGGAAGAAGACAAGACCAACGACATCGTTCACGCCGCAAGCCCCTCGACGCGTGGGGCCGTGGTCCCAGCGTCGCCGACTCCTTCGGTTGCGCCGCTGCCTTCACCCGCGCTTGCGCTGCTCCCCGCCAGGGCACGGCGCGTCAACGCGGCAGACAAGCGGATCATCAACGGCCGCACCGACGTCAACCAGCTCGTGCCGTTCAAGTACAAGTGGGCGTGGGAGAAGTACCTCGCCTCCTGCGCCAACCACTGGATGCCGCAGGAAGTGAACATGTCGCGCGACATCGCGACCTGGAAGGACCCGAACGGCCTCACTGAAGACGAGCGCCGCATCGTCAAGCGAAATCTCGGCTTCTTCGTCACCGCCGATTCGCTGGCCGCGAACAACATCGTGCTCGGCACCTACCGCCACATCACGGCGCCCGAGTGCCGCCAGTTCCTGCTGCGCCAGGCGTTCGAGGAAGCGATCCACACCCACGCCTACCAGTACATCGTCGAGTCGCTCGGGCTCGACGAGAGCGAGATCTTCAACGCCTACAACGAGGTCCAGTCGATCCGCGACAAGGACGAGTTCCTGATCCCCTTCATCGAGGCGGTGATGGACCCGCACTTCCACACCGGCACGCCGGAAGACGACCGCACGCTGCTCAAGTCGCTGATCGTGTTCGCCTGCCTGATGGAAGGGCTCTTCTTCTACGTCGGCTTCACGCAGATCCTCGCCCTGGGCCGGCAGAACAAGATGACCGGCGCGGCCGAGCAGTACCAGTACATCCTGCGCGACGAGTCGATGCACTGCAATTTCGGCATCGACCTCATCAACCAGATCAAGGCCGAGAACCCGCACCTCTGGACGGCGGACTTCAAGGCCGAGATCAAGGCGCTGTTCGAGAAGGCGGTCGCGCTCGAGTACCGCTACGCCGAAGACACCATGCCGCGCGGCGTGCTCGGCATGAACGCCTCCATGTTCAAGGGCTACCTGCGCTACATCGCCAATCGCCGGGCGATGCAGATCGGGCTGCCCGAGCTCTTTCCGAACGAAGAAAACCCGTTCCCGTGGATGAGCGAAATGATCGACCTGAAGAAGGAGCGCAATTTTTTCGAGACCCGGGTCATCGACTACCAGACCGGTGGTGCGCTGTCCTGGGATTGAAGGTGAGAGATCAAGATTCGCAGGCCAAGAGAAGCGGCGCCCACGAGCGCCGTCAGCCTGCAACCCCGATTCACCGACCCTGGTCGCCCCTCCTGGGCAGTCTGTGGCGATGAATAGCCGGCTGGCACCTATCGATCGGTGCCGGCCGGTTCCATGTCAACTTGATCAAGGAGAAACGTAATGGCAACTGCGAAGAAGGCCGCCAAGAAGGCGCCGATGAAGAAGATGGCCGCGAAGAAGGCTCCGGCCAAGAAGGCCGCTGCCAAGAAGGCGCCGGCGAAGAAGTCGGCCGCCAAGAAGGCGCCGATGAAGAAGTCGGCCGCCAAGAAGGCGGCGAAGAAGGCGCCTGCCAAGAAGGCTGCCAAAAAGGCCGCCAAGAAGGCGCCAGCAAAGAAGGCGGCCAAGAAAGCGCCTGCCAAAAAGGCGGCCAGGAAGGCGCCTGCGAAGAAGGCGGCGGAGAAGGCGCCTGCGGAGAAGGCGCCCGCGAAAAAGGCGCCGACCAAGAAAGCGGCGCCTGCCAAAAAATCGGCACCGGCCCCTGCGCCTGCGCCGTCGGTCCCGGCGAAGACCTCGCTGAGCCCGCAAGCGGCATGGCCCTTCCCTACCGGAAGCAAGCCCTGACCGACGGACGACCGTCAGTCACTGACCCGGCTTCGGCCGGGTTTTTTATGGGCAGCGCGCGCGGCCGCGCGGCACTCAGCGTGCGGCGCGGCCGCGCCGCACTCAGCGTGCGTGTTCATGCCGGCCACATCGCTGGCCGGGGCGGTCAACTCGAGCCAGCGACCGGTCCGCGTGCCGCGAGCGTGCGATCCGGCACGTGGTTCTGACCACCGCGGCTCGCGATCTTGAGGGCGCCGAGTCGGTTGCCGAGCTGCGCGCATTCATGCAGGCTCCAGCCGCGCTCCAGACCGTAGAGCAGGGCGCTGCGGAAGGCGTCGCCACAGCCGGTCGGGTCGACCACCTCCGTGGCGGCGACGCCGGGAACGACGCTTTTCTCGCCGTCTTGCCACAGCTCGCAGCCCTGCTCGCCGAGCGTCACCACCACGCCCTTGAGGTGCGAGCGCGACAGCGCCTGCATCGATTGCCCGGTGCGCTCGGCCAGCATCTGCGCTTCGTAGTCGTTGACCGCGATCCAGCTCGCCTGGGCGATGAACGAGCGCAGCTCCGCCCCGTCGAACATGGGCAGGCCCTGGCCCGGGTCGAAGATGAAGGGCACGCCGGCCAGGGCGAGCTGCTCGGCGTGGCGCAGCATTGCTTCGCGGCCGTCCGGCGCGACGATGGCGATGGCCACGTCGGCCCGCTGCGGAATTGCGGTCTCGTGCGCCGACTGCATCGCGCCCGGATGGAAGGCGGTGATCTGGTTGTTGTCGCGGTCGGTGACGATGAACGCCTGGGCGGTCAGCGTGTCGGCGATCCGGCCGATGAAGTCGGTGCTGACCTGCCACGACCGCAGCCGCTGGACGTAGTCGTCGCCGTCGCTGCCGACCGCCGCGACGACGATCGGCTCGCCGCCCAGGCGGGCCAGGTTGTAGGCGATGTTGCCGGCACAGCCGCCGAACTCGCGGCGCAGCGTCGGCACCAGGAACGACACGTTGAGGATGTGCAGCTGATGCGGCAGGATCTGCTCGGCGAAGCGCCCCGCAAAGGTGGCGATGCTGTCGAAGGCGAGCGATCCACAAACAAGGGCGGCCATGCGGTCTCCGGAAGATGACGTGGTTCGAAAAAAGTCAGGGATAGAAGATCTCGACCGTGTAGCCGGCGACCGTCGCCGGCCCGGCGCTCATGGTCAGCCGGAGCGCGGTCTCCGCGCCGGCCTGGATCACCTCCGCCGCGCCGAAGTCGCGCGGCCCGAGGGCGCGGCGGGCCACGAGCCGGCCGTTGCCGTCGGTGAGGTTCAGGTCGACCCAGGGCAGGGTCAGCGCGAACGGGCCGCCGTTGCGCAGGGTGACGGAGAGGACGAAGGCGTCGAGGCCGGGCGTGCGGGTGAGCGCGCTGCTTTCCAGCAGCACGTCGGCGATGCGTCGCGGTGCGGCCAGCGTGCAGCCTGCGCTGGCGCACCAGGTTTGCAGTGCCGGCCGCAGCGTGGGCCACTCCGCCGCGATGAGGTCGCGGCCATGGTGAGCCACCTGAAGCACGAGGGCGAGCAGTGCGGCGAGGCAGGCGGTGCCGAGCGCCGCACGCACCGGCGTGCTGCGCCAGCGTGCCCGCCGCTCGGCCCGGCGCACGAAGTCGGGCTGCATCGTCGTCTCGAGCGGCAGGTCGGCAGCAACGGTGCTCTCGTGGTCGTCGAGCAGCGTGGCCGCCGGGATGGACGCCGCCTCTTCGAACAGGTCGGAGTCGAAGCGTGCGTCGGAAAACTCGAGCCGGTCGCGCGCGCCGACCTGGCCGGCCGGATTCGGCTTTTCGGCACGCTTGCGCGGCCCGAACAAGTGCGTGTCGACCGGGTCGGCGAAGGGCGGCTCGCTGCCTGGCGCCGCCGGCTCCGCCTCGACCCGCGGTGCCGGTTCGGGCCGGGCGGGATCGGCGGCGGCGAGCACCGGGTCGTCTTGTCGCGATGGCTCGTCCGCCGGCTCGGGCACCCGGCCCGGATCGGGCGGCATCGGCTCGGGTGGGATCGGCTCGTCCGGGATCGGCTCGTCCCAGTCGGCAGGCGCTTCGCGGTCGAGGTCGAACAATCGCTCGAGGGCATTGAAGACCGCGTCGCACCGGCCGCAACGTACCCAGCCTTCCGACACCTGGAGCTGTTCCTGGACGACCCGAAAGACGGTGCTGCACGCGCTGCAGCGGGTGGCCAGGCTCATCGCGAAATCATGCCATGCGACCGACTGCCGACCGCGCGCCGGCGAGCAGGATCCAGCCGTCCTGGACGTCCGCGACGTGGAGCGCGAGCCAGGGCGCGTAGGCTTCGATGAGCTCGTCGGCCTGCCGCTCGAGGATGCCCGAAAGCACGAGCGCCGCTTCCTCGTCGAGCAGCGCGCAGAGCAGCGGCGCGAGGATCTTGAGCGGCGTGGCGAGGATGTTGGCGAGGACCAGCGAGTACGGCCCACGCGCGAGTTCGGGCAAACCGACGCGCAGGGCGACGCCGTTTGTGGCGGCGTTGGCGCCAGCGGCCTCGACCGCCGCCGGATCGAGATCGACGCCGTCGATCTCCTGCGCACCGCACAGCGCCGCGGCGATGGCGAGGACGCCGGAGCCGGTGCCGTAGTCGAGCACGCGGCGCCAGACATCCGCCGGGGCGAGCCGGCGCGCGACCAGCCAGCGCAGGCACATCTGCGTGGTCGGGTGCGTGCCGGTGCCGAAGGCCCGGCCCGGATCGAGCCGGATCGACCAGCGCGCCGCCGCGGGCACCTCGCACCAGCTCGGCACGATCCAGAAGTCGTCGCCGATGGCCGTCGGGCCGAATTGCGACTGGCTCAGGCGAATCCAGTCGTCGTCGCCGACCGGCACGATGGCCATGATCGATGCACCGGTCTCTCCGGCGGCGGCGGCGATCGCCGTGGCCGCCTGCAACGCGCCTTGCTCGCTCTCGAACAGGGCGGTGACGATGGCACGCTGCCACACACCGGTCGCCCCGGCGCCCGGCTCGTCGAACACCGGCTGCTCGTCGGCGCTGCCGGCATCGGCATCGTCGACCGTGACGGCCAGGGCGCCGAGCTCGTCGCCGAGCTGGTCGGAGACCGCTTCCACCTCCGCCGCCGGCACCCGCACCGCCAGGGAATGCATGGTTCGTGCGCCGGTCAGCGCTTGTGCTGGTCGAGCCAGCCTTCGAGGTAGTGGATGCTGGTGCCGCCCTCGACGAACTTGGCATCGACCATCAGCTCGCGGTGCAGCGGAATGTTGGTGAGGATGCCCTCGACCACGGTCTCCGACAACGCCGTGCGCATCCGCGCGAGGGCTTGCGCCCGGGTGTCGCCGTGGACGATGATCTTGCCGATCATCGAGTCGTAGTTCGGCGGCACGACATAGTTGGTGTAGGCGTGCGAGTCGACGCGCACGCCGGGGCCGCCCGGCGGGTGCCACATCGTCACGCGGCCTGGCGACGGCGTGAAGCGATAGGGGTCCTCGGCGTTGATCCGGCACTCGATGGCGTGGCCGCGGAACACGATGTTGCGCTGCGCGAAAGGGAGCTTCTCGCCGGCGGCGATCCGGATCTGCATCTGCACGATGTCGATGCCGGTGACCCATTCCGTCACCGGGTGCTCGACCTGCACCCGCGTGTTCATCTCGATGAAGAAGAACTCGCCGTTCTCGTAGAGGAACTCGAAGGTGCCGGCGCCGCGGTAGCCGATCTTCTTGCAGGCGGCGACGCAGCGCTCGCCGATGCGCTCGATCACGCGCCGCGGCAGGCCGGGCGCGGGCGCCTCCTCGATGATCTTCTGGTGCCGCCGCTGCATCGAGCAGTCGCGCTCGCCGAGCCAGACCGCATTCTTGTGCGTGTCGGCGAGGATCTGGATTTCGATGTGGCGCGGGTTCTGGAGGA
>CAXSEJ010000132.1:0-7373 GCA_964236395.1 uncultured Rhizobacter sp. | reverse complement strand
ACGGCCGCTCTACGGCCGCTCTACGGCCGCTCTACGGCCGCTCTACGGCCGCTCTGGCCCTCGGCCTTGCCGGCCAGCTGCACACTAGCATCGACCTCGCCCCGAACCGCGCCCACCCATGCCATCCGCCCCGCCAAATTCCCGCTTCGCCGACCTGGCACCGATCGCGCCCATGCTCGCCAAGGTGGCCGAAGCGCTTCCACCCGAAGGCGACTTCCTTTACGAGCCGAAGTGGGATGGATTTCGCGCCGTCGTCTTCCGGCCGCGGGCGAACGAGGTCTCGATCCAGAGCCGCGACCTGCGCCCGCTCGACCGCTATTTTCCCGAGCTGCTCGAGGCGCTCGGGTCGCGCCTGCCTCCGGGCTGCATCGTCGACGGCGAGATCGTCGTCGCCACGCCGCACGGGCTCGACTTCGACGCGCTGCAGCAGCGCCTGCACCCGGCCGCCTCGCGCGTGGCCAGGCTGAGCGTCGCCACCCCGGCCTCGTTCGTCGCGTTCGACCTGCTCGCCGCCGGCGGCAAGAGCCTCATGGCCGCCAGCCAGGCGGAACGGCGCAAGGCGCTGCAGTCGCTGCTCGGCAGCGCCACCGCGCCGCTGCACCTGACGCCGGCCACGCACGACCGCGCCCTCGCCGAGCAGTGGCTGCGCGACTTCGAAGGCGCCGGCCTCGACGGCGTGATCGCCAAGCCGCTGGCCGCGCCGTACCAGCCGGGCAAGCGGGCGATGCTGAAGATCAAGCACGCGCGCACCGCCGATTGCGTGGTGGCAGGCTTTCGCTGGCACAAGAGCACCGAGCAGGGCGGCGCCGAGGCCGTCGGCTCGCTCCTGCTCGGCCTCTACGACGGGGCCGGCGTGCTCCATCACGTCGGCGTGACGTCGTCGTTCACGATGGAGGTGCGCCGCTCGCTCGCCGGTGAACTGGCGCCGCTGGCCGAGAACGCGCTCGCCTCGCACCCCTGGCGCCACTGGTCCGAGCAGGACGCGGCGGCGCAGAAGGCGTCGCGCCGGGGCGAGCCGCCAGCCGCCGAAGCGCAGCGCATGCCCGGGGCCACGAGCCGCTGGAGCGCAGGCAAAGACCTGTCGTGGCAGCCGCTGCGCATCGAGCGCGTGTGCGAGGTGAAGTACGACCACCTGCAGGGCGACCGCTTCCGCCACGCCACCACCTTCCTGCGCTGGCGAGCCGACAAGCCGGCCGAGGCCTGCCGCTACGACCAGCTCGAGATCGTGCCGCCATTCGCGCTGCAGTCGATTTTCGGAACTAAGCCGCGACCCGCCGGCTGATGCTCGTTTCGGCGGCCGAGGCATGGGCAACACTGGCAATGAAACGATTTGCCCGCCACGCCGAGATAACGAGATACCGAGATGACGACCCAAACCTATATCCCCGCCTGCACCCTCGAGCCGGTTCGCAAGGCGGCCGAGGCGCCTGTGCCGAGCGGCCCGCGGATGCCCAACTTCATCAACGACATCGCCGCCGGCCGGGTCGAGCTGCCGACGATTCCTCGCGTCGTCCAGCGCCTCATCATCGCCCTGCGCGACCCGGACGTCGACACGCGCACGATCGCCGAGGGACTGTCGCAGGACCCGGTGCTGAGCGCCAAGGTGCTGCGCCTGGCCAACTCTTCGTTCTTCGGCGGCCAGCGCTCCATGGCGTCGATCGACGCGGCGGTGGCGCTCATCGGCATCGAGGCGCTCAACCGGCTGATCGTCGCCTGCGGCGTGTCGTCGTCGCTCGGCGAGGTGCCCGGCATCGACCTCGCGGTGTTCTGGCGCGACGCGCTGGTGGCGGCGACGGCGGCGCACCGGCTCGCGCCCCGGCTCGCCGCCGAGGGCCAGGAAGCCTACGTCTGCGGCCTCCTGCACGGCACCGGGCACCTGATCCTGTGCAAGACCTACCCGGAGATCGCCCATCTGGTCTTCACCGGCTACGCCGTCGTGCGCGGCGCCGAGCTGGCCGCCATCGAGAACGACAACTTCGGCATCGACCACACCACCGTCGCCGCGCTCTGGGTCGAAAGCCTGAGCTTTCCGATGACCGTCGCCGAGACCATTCGCAAGGCGGCACAGCCGCTCAGCGCCGGCGACACGCCGCTCGACCTCACGTTGCGCAGTGCCTGCGCCCTGGCTCGATCAGTGGCCCAGGAAGACGCCGCCGACATCGCCTACGCGGCGCTGCCGCCGCCGGTGCAAGCGAAGTTCGCCGGCGCCGACGCCGCCTTCAGCAAGCTCTACGGCGCGCTGCAGGAGATGGAGCCGATCGTCTGATCGCCGAGCGGCTCAGGTCGGCTTCACCGCCACGGCGCCGCCCTGTTCGTGCTTGCGTGACCGGTGTCACACCGGCGCCGCGCGGCCCGAAACTGGACCGCTGTTCCGGTGTTCTTTCCTCGCTCGCCCGGCGCCTCCGGCGCTAGCCTGCGTCTTCGATTCACCCACGAAACGAATGCGATGAAAGTCCTCGGCATCTCCCTGCGGCAGCCCACTTTCGGTGAGCTCACCGCCGCCGCCGTGATGGGCATCGGCTGCTGGATGGCGGCCGTCGGCCTGGCCAAGGCGAGCGGTCACGGCCTCGGCGCCGTCGACGCCGGCGCGCTGCTCGTCGTCTGCGTCTGGGCCACGGTCGGCGTCCGCCTCGGCGTGCGCCTGGACCAGGGTCCGCGCCACCTGGCCGCCTACGGCCTGATCGGCGCGGCGCTGCTCGGTTTCTACGAAGGCGCGCTGGCGATCACGCTGTAGCGGAAGGCGCCAGAATCGGGCTTCTCGCAAGAGGGCCCCGATGATCCAGAAAGAGCTTCCGACCCTCGCCGCCGCCGTGGCCGACGTGCCCGACGGCGCCACGGTGATGGTCGGCGGTTTCGGCACCGCCGGCCTGCCGAACGAGCTCGTCGGCGCGCTGCTCGAGCAGGGCGCGCGCGGCCTGACCATCGTCAACAACAACGCCGGCAACGGCGACACCGGCCTGGCTGCGCTGCTCGCCGCCGGCCGGGTGACGAAGATCATCTGCTCGTTCCCGCGCCAGGCCGACAGCCACCACTTCGACGGCCTCTACCGCGCCGGCAGGATCGATCTCGAGCTGGTGCCGCAGGGCAACCTGGCCGAGCGCATCCGCGCCGCCGGCGCCGGCATCGGCGGCTTCTTCACGCCCACCGGGTACGGCACCGACCTGGCCAAGGGCAAGGAAACGCGCGAGATCGCCGGCCGCATGTACGTGCTCGAAGCGCCCATCCACGCCGACTACGCCTTCATCAAGGCCGAGCGCGGCGACCGCTGGGGCAACCTCACCTACCGCATGACGGCGCGCAACTTCGGCCCGGTGATGGCGATGGCGGCCAGGGTCACGGTCGCCACCGTGCACGAGATCGTGCCGCTCGGCAGCCTCGACCCGGAGGCGGTCGTCACGCCGGGCATCTTCGTCCAGCGGCTCGTGCGGATCGATCGCGTCGCGACCTCGGCCGGAGGGTTCAAGTCATGAGCGCGAGGAAATGGAGCCGGGCCGAGATGGCGGCGCGCGTGGCCGCCGACATTGCCGACGGCGCGGTGGTCAACCTCGGCATCGGCCTGCCGACGCTCGTCGCCAATCACCTGCCGGCCGGCCGCGAGGTCGTGCTGCACAGCGAGAACGGCGTCATCGGCATGGGGCCGGCGCCGAAGGAAGGCGACGAGGACTTCGACCTCATCAACGCCGGCAAGCAGCCCGTCACGCTGCTGCCCGGCGGCTCGTTCTTCCACCACGCCGACAGCTTCGCCATGATGCGCGGCGGCCACCTCGACGTGTGCGTGCTCGGTGCCTTCCAGGTCGCGGCCAACGGCGACCTGGCCAACTGGCACACCGGCGCGGCCGACGCCATTCCTGCCGTCGGCGGCGCGATGGACCTCGCCATCGGCGCGAAGAAGACCTTCGTCATGATGGAGCACGTCACCAAGACCGGCGAGCAGAAACTGGTCGAGCGCTGCAGCTACCCGCTCACCGGCATCGGCTGCGTGGCGCGCATCTACACCGACCTGGCGGTTGTCGACGTCACGCCCTCGGGCCTCGCCGTGCGCGAGATGGCCGACGGCATGACGCTCGACGCGCTGCAGGCACTGACCGGCGCGCCGCTGCGGCTCGCCTGAGGAAACGATTCATGGACAGCACCGAAGCCTTCATCTGCGACGCCATCCGCACGCCCATCGGCCGCTATGGCGGCGCCTTGTCGTCCGTGCGCACCGACGACCTCGGTGCACTGCCCATCAAGGCGCTGATGGACCGCAATGCCAAGGTCGACTGGGCGGCGGTGGCCGACGTGATCTACGGCTGCGCCAACCAGGCCGGCGAAGACAACCGCAACGTCGCCCGCATGTCGCTGCTCCTCGCCGGCCTGCCGGTCGAGGTGCCGGGCGCGACCGTCAACCGCCTGTGCGGCTCGGGCATGGACGCGATCGGCATCGCGGCGCGGGCGATCAAGAGCGGCGAGGCGCAGCTGATGATCGCCGGCGGGGTCGAGAGCATGAGCCGGGCGCCGTTCGTGATGCCGAAGGCCGAGACCGCGTTCGCCCGCAACAACGCGGTCTACGACACCATTATCAACTGGCACTTCATCAACAAACTAATAAAAAAACGCTACGGCGTCGACTCCATGCCGGAGACGGCCGAGAACGTGGCCACCGACCATGGCATAGAGCGCCAGGCCCAGGACCGCATGGCGCTGGCGTCGCAACAAAAGGCGCTGGCGGCGCAGAAGGCGGGCTTCTTCGACGCCGAAATCGTGCCGGTGACGATCGCCCAGAAGAAGGGCGAGCCGATCGTGGTGGCGAAGGACGAGCATCCGCGCGACACCAGCCTGGAGGCGCTGGCGAAGCTGAAGGGCGTGGTCAGGGCCGAAGGCAGCGTGACCGCCGGCAACGCCTCCGGCGTGAACGACGGCTCGTGCGCCTTGCTGCTGGCGAGCGAGCGCGCCGCCGCCCGGCACGGCCTGACACCGCGCGCCCGCGTCGTGGCACAGGCCACGGCCGGCGTGCCGCCGCGCATCATGGGCATGGGCCCGGCGCCGGCCACGCGCAAGGTGCTCCAGCTCACCGGCCTCTCGCTGGCGCAGATCGACGTCATCGAGCTCAACGAGGCCTTCGCGGCGCAAGGCTTGGCCGTGCTGCGCGACCTCGGCCTCGCCGACGACGATGCGCGCGTCAACATCAACGGCGGCGCCATCGCGCTCGGCCACCCGCTCGGCGCCAGCGGCGCGCGGCTCGTGACCACGGCGCTGAACCAGCTGCACCGTGGCGGCGGCCGCTACGCGCTCTGCACGATGTGCATCGGCGTCGGCCAGGGCATCGCAATGGTGATCGAGCGCGTCTAGGGCGGCAGGGGAATGCCGATTGCTTCCGCTGGGCATCTCAGCGAAGGAGTGATCCCATGTCCCAAAGCAGCATCCTCGGTGGCGAGCGCGCACCACGGCAGGCGGAAGGCCGCAGCGCCGACACGCTCGGCCCGAGCGACACCTCCGACAGCGGCAGCGACATCCAGGGTGCGACGCGCCTGAAGACCGATGCCGAGGAAGGCGAGCTCGGCGGCGCCACGCCGGTCGAGCTCGACAGCGACAGCGACTCGATGGGCACCGGCGAGCGGGCCGAGGCAGTGCCGGAAGGCGCGCGCGACGGCGCCGACATCGCTCCGGACCGCATCGCGCGCTCGAAAGACGCGCTCGACAGCGCCGAGTCGATCGACAGCGGCGACGATTCGATCGAGGGCCTCGCCGACGACGCCGCCGGTGACGAGGACGACGAAGACGGCGCCTGAGCCGCGGGCCCCAGGCGCCGAAGCGCTTTCGCCGCGCCGCCGGCGCCGCGCCGGGCTACTCGAACTCGACCAGCTCGACGCCTTCGCCGACCTGATCGCCGGCGCCATAGCGGAACGACTTCACCGTGCCGGCACGCGGCGCGCTGATGGTGTGCTCCATCTTCATCGCCTCGAGCACCAGCAGCGGCGTGCCCTTGTCGACCTGCGCCCCGACCGTGGCCAGCAGCGCGATCACCTTGCCTGGCATCGGCGAGACCATGCCGGTGCCCTCCTCCGCATCCTCCGCGCCGGCGCGCTCCAGCGGATCGAGCAGCGTCAGCGCATGGGCGGCACCGTCGGCGAAGACCGTGCGCTGATCGCCGCGTGCGAACACCGTCGCCTGCAGCCGGCGGTCGCCGAGCGTGGCGATCATCTCGCCGTGGCTCGAGCGCCGCTCGCAGGTCGCCGCCATGCGCAGGCCGTCGAGCTCGAGGTCCCAGCGGCCGTCGGACCCGGCCCAGGCGTTCAGCTCGCGCACGGTCTCGCCATGACCAAAGCGCAGGTGCAGCGGCGCCTGGCCGTTCAGGCGCCAGCCGTCGAGCCGGCGCCAGGGCGACGACGCATCGAGCGCCATCGCGGCCGCGATGGCGGCGTCTTGCGAGCGCTGCAGCGCCTCGGCGAGGGCGGCCAGGCGCCAGGCGTCGTCGGGCACCGCCGCGGCGGCCGGGAACAGCGCCGCGTGCTCGCGCTCGATGAGGGCCGTGTCGAGGTCGGCGTTGGCGAACGAGGCCGTCGAGACCAGGCGCGACAGGAAGGCGACGTTGCTGGCGACGCCGACGATGCGGTACTGCGCCAGGGCCGCCCGCATGCGCGCCAAAGCGGCGCCGCGGTCGGCGCCGTGGACGATGAGCTTGGCGATCATCGGGTCGTAGTACGGCGTGATCGTGTCGCCTTCCTCCACGCCGGTGTCGACGCGCACCGAGGCGCTCTGGTCCGGCGGCACCAGGTGCACGAGCACGCCGGTCGACGGCAGGAAGCCACGGTCCGGGTCTTCGGCGTAGATCCGCGCCTCCAGGGCGTGGCCGTCGATGGCGAGCTCGGCCTGCGTCTTCGGCAGTCGCTCCCCGCTGGCCACGCGCAGCTGCCACTCGACGAGGTCGAGGCCGGTGATCATCTCGGTGACCGGGTGCTCGACCTGCAGCCGCGTGTTCATCTCCATGAAATAGAAAGCGCCGGTGGGATGGACGATGAACTCGACCGTGCCGGCGCCGACGTAGCCGACGGCGCGCGCCGCCTCCACCGCCGCCCGCCCCATGGCCGCACGGCGCTCGGCCGTCATGCCCGGCGCGGGCGCTTCCTCGAGCACCTTCTGGTGCCGGCGCTGCACCGAGCAGTCGCGCTCGAACAGGTAGACGCAGCCGCCGTGGGCATCGGCGAAGACCTGGATCTCGATGTGCCGCGGCTTCAGCACGTACTGCTCGACGAGCACGCGGTCGTCGCCGAAGGCGTTGCTCGCCTCGCGCTGGCACGAGGCCAGCGCCGCCGCGAAGTCGGCCTCGGCGTCGACGCGGCGCATGCCCTTGCCGCCGCCGCCGGCGCTGGCCTTGATGAGCACCGGGTAGC
>CAXSEJ010000131.1:0-7390 GCA_964236395.1 uncultured Rhizobacter sp. | reverse complement strand
TTGACCGAGTCGCGCCGGTCGCCGGTCACGCGGTGGCTCGGACGCACGATGCGGCCGAGCTTTTTGGTGTCATCCAGTCCACGCATGAGGCGTGCGTCCTTCACGCAGGTACATTCCGGACTGCAAGCCCTACGACACACGGAGAACTCGAAATGGAAACCAATCTGCTCACCTCGATTACGCAAGCCCTGAGCTCGCAGGCAGCACCAGCGATATCCCAAAACCTTGGCGAAACCGAGTCAGCCGTCCATAAAGGCCTGGGCGCGCTGCTTCCGGTCCTCCTAGGCGGCCTGGTGGCCAAGTCAGCGACGTCCACCGGGGCATCAAGCGTGTTCTCCACCGTCACGGGGCAAAACGTCGACACCGGGCTGCTGGGCAATCTCGGCTCGCTTCTCGGATCCGGCCAGTCGAGCAATGTCACCAATGTGGGCGGCTCGCTTCTGTCCGGCATTTTTGGCGCGGACAAGACATCCGGGCTTGGTGGCGCCTTGGCGAGCATCAGTGGCATGAAGGCCGGGAGCGCTGTCAACTTGGTCATGATGGCGGTCCCCCTGGTCTTTGGCCAACTGAAGAAGGTGGTGACTGAGCGCGGACTGAACGTCAGCAGCTTCAGCTCGCTGCTCGCTGGCCAGAAGGAACACCTCCTGGGCAAGCTCGATCCAACACTGACTTCAGCTCTCGGGCTGGGATCCCCGGCCAGCTTCCTGGGGGGCGCGGCGGCTCCGGTCCGAGCCACCGCAGCCGCTGTGGCGGCAACCGGGCCGGCGGCTGCAGCAGGCCTTTCCCGTTATATGCCTTGGCTGATTGGCTTTCTGATCGCCCTTGCACTGTTGTGGTACTTCATGGGCCGTGGTCCCTCTACGACACGCGAGGTGACAACCACGACCTCCGGCGCGGCAGCAAGCGTCCGGTTTCCGGCCAAGGTCTACTTCGAGACGGGCAAGGCGGAGATCGGCTCTGAGAGCAGCGCCGTTATCAAGTCCGCAGCGGCGGAACTTGCCAGGAGCTCGAGCAAGGTCGAGCTGACTGGCTACACGGACAAGACGGGCGACAGCGCGGCCAACCAGGAGTTGGCCAAGAGCCGTGCGCTCGCTGTCAAAGCGGCTCTTGAGGCCGCTGGCGTCGGCGCGGATCGCATCGAGAGCAAGCCGCCGGTGTTTGTCGAAATAGGCGCCGCAGGCGGAGATGCGGAAGCACGACGGGTAGACATCGGCACTCGCTGAGGACTTGCATGCCGCGACGCGACGGCTTGGGCCTTTGCACAGCGACCGTGACTGTTCAGCCGGTCGTTCCTTCTGCAGTGACTGAAGCGTCGCAACTCCAGTCTCCCAGACCCTTCCGGGTGAACGACCTATTGAGACATCACGTCTAGACACCGCCGCCCGTCAGTAGCCTCGCCGCCGGTCGACCTCGTTCGGCAGCGCCTCGCCGCTCTGCAGGGCGCGGGCGGCAGCGACGAACTGCTCGGCGACCGTCTCGGTCGACGGCTGGGCCGCGATGTGCGGTGTGATCGTGATGCCGGGCACCGTCCAGAGCGGGTCGTCGGCCGGCAGCGGCTCGCGCCGCTGGACGTCGAGCGCGGCGCCGCTCAGGTGGCCGGAAGCGACCGCCTCGATCAGGTCGGCCTCGACCACGTGTGCACCACGCGCCACGTTGACGAGGTAGGCGCCGCGCGACATGCAGGCGAAAGCATCGGCATCGAGAAGCCCGTCGGTCGCCGGCGTCAAGGGCAGCGCGCAGACGACGATCTCGGCGTCGGCGAGCGCCTCGGCCAGCGTGTTGCCGCCGCTCCGGCTCCAGCCGCGCACCACGAAGCCGGCGCGCGCCAGCCAGGCCGCGATCTCGCCTCCCATGGCGCCGGTTCCGAGCACGGTCACGCGGTGCCGCGCCATTGCGACCGGCTGGCGCACCCACACCCGCTCGCGCTGCTGCTGCTCGTAACGTGCCAAGGAGCGCGCGTGGCGCAGCGCCATCGCGAGCACGAACTGGGCGATGCCGGCCGCCTGTTCGCGGTCGACGATGCGCGAGATGCGGACGTGGGCCGCCAGGCCCGGCGGCATCAGCTTCTCGACGCCGGCGGCGACCGAGCAGATCCACCGCAATCCCGGCAGGCGAGCGGCCAGGCCGCTCGGCATCTGCCAGCCGAGCACGGCGTCGAAGGTCGCCAGCACATCGTCGGCGAGCGCCGAGCGGTACTCGACGAGCTCGAGGTCCGGCGCCCGCGCCGCGATCGCCGCGATGAACGGCGCCGACGGCATCGGCTGAGAAAGCAGCAGCGTCTTCATGGCCTGGCCGCTCGGCCGGTGGCGCGCAGCCCCTCGGCCACGGTCGGGTAGCGCAGGCGCAGGCCGAGCTCGTGCTTCATGCGGCGGTTGTCGAGGCGGCGCGATTCATTGAGGAAGCTCATCTGCATCGGCGTCATGAGGGCGGCGGCCTCGCGGCGCGACACGCGCCGCGGCCGCGACAGACCGAAGACGTCGGCGGCGAAGTCGAAGTATTCGCCCATGCGCATGCCGCTGTCGTCGCTGACGTTGACGGCGCGCTGCGGCCGGCCGCGGTGCAGCGCCGCGACACAGGCCCGTGCCAGGTCGTCGGCGTGGATGTGATTGGTGTGCACGTCGTCTTCCGGGCTCAGCACCGGCGTGCCGCGCCCCAGCCGCTCGCGCGGGTCGCCACCGGGCCGGTCGAGCGCGTAGATGCCGGGAATGCGCAGCACGGTGACGGCCGCGCCCGTGCAGCGGCCGAAGTGGCGCCAACGCTCCTCGGCGTCGACGCGGCGACAGGCGCGGTCGCTGGCCGGGTTGGTCGCCCGGGTCTCGTCGACGAGCGCGCCGCCGCAGTCGCCGTAGACGCCGCTCGTCGAGGCGTAGACGAGCCGGCGCAGGCGAGAGCTGCGGGCGAGCGCGTGGGCGAGGTGCGCGCTGCGCGGGTCGGCGCCGCCCGAGCCCGGGGGCGGGGCGAGGTGGAGAACCGCGTCGGCCAGGTCGGCGAGCCGGCCGAGCGTCTCCGGCCGGTCGAGGTCGCCGAGCAGCGGCACGACGCCGGCCCGGCGCAGCTCGGCGACACGGGTGCTCGTCGAGGTGAGCGCGAGCAGGCGCCAGCGGCCGGCCAGCAGCGCGGCCACGCGCAGGCCGACGTCGCCGCAGCCGATGATCAGCAGCGCCGGTCTTCTCTGTCTTGTCGCTGGGTAAGGCACGGCCGGGCAGGGCAAAATCCCGGGCCCAGTCTAGGCGACGTGCTGGCGCGTCGATGCCATGCCTTTCACCGTCACCGTCCAGCCGAGCGGCACCCGCTTTTCCGTCGAGCGCGACGAGCCCATCCTGCTCGCCGCCATCCGCCAGGGCGTCGGCCTGCCCTACGGCTGCAAGGACGGCGCCTGTGGCTCGTGCAAGTGCCGCATGCTGGAGGGCAGGGTCATCCACGGCGTTCACCAGCAGAAGGCGCTGAGCACGGAGGAAGAGGCCGCCGGCTTCATCCTCACCTGCCAGGCGGCGGCGCAGACCGACGTGGTCGTCGAGGCGCGCACGGTGCCGGGCGCCGGCGAGTTCCAGGTTCGCAAGCTGCCGAGCCGCGTGCTCTCGATCGAGCGGCCCGCGCCCGACGTGGCCATCCTGACGCTGCAGCTGCCGGCCAACGACCCGTTCAAGTACCGCGCCGGCCAGTTCGTCGAGTTCATCCTGCGCGACGGCTCGCGGCGCAGCTACTCGATGGCCAACGCGCCGCACACCACCGAAGGCAGCTCGGCGATCGAACTGCACGTGCGTCACCTGCCCGGCGGCAAATTCACCGACCACGTGTTCGGCGCGATGAAGGCGAAGGACATCCTGCGCGTCGAGGGCCCGTTCGGCAGCTTCTTCCTGCGCGAGGACACCGACAAGCCGATGGTGCTGCTCGCCTCGGGCACCGGCCTGGCGCCGATCAAGTCGATCGTCGAGCACATGATCCACGCCGGCAGCCAGAGGAAGGCGGTGCTGTACTGGGGCTGCCGCAGCCAGGCCGACCTCTACGCGCACGACTGGGCCGAGGCCGCCGTCGCCCGCCTGCCCACGCTGCGCTACGTGCCGGTGCTCTCGGAGCCGAAGCCGGAAGACGGCTGGACCGGCCGCACCGGCCTCGTCCACCAGGCGGTGATGCACGACCTGCCGAACCTGATGGAGCACCAGGTGTACGCCTGCGGCGCGCCGATCATGGTCGAGTCGGCGCAGCGCGACTTCGTCGCCCGCTGCGGCCTGCCCGACGACGAGTTCTACGCCGACTCGTTCACGTCCGAAGCCGACAAACACGGGCCCGCCGCATGACGCATTCGCATCGCATCGCCGCACGTCGAGCCGTCCTGGCGGCCCTCGGCGCGGCCACCATGGCGTCGCTGTGGCCGCTGCGGGCCGCCGCCCAGGCGCGACCGCTTCGCCTCATCGTCCCCTACCCGCCCGGCGGGCCGCTCGACATCGTGGCGCGGTCGCTCGCCGAGCGCGTGAAGGAGAGCCTCGGCGTCGTCATCGTCGACAACCGGCCGGGCGCGGGCGGCAACCTGGGCGCCGACATGGCGGCCAAGGCCGCGCCCGACGGCACGACGATCGTGATGGGCGCCGTCGCCACGCACGCCATCAACCCGTGGCTGTTCGCCAAGATGCCGTACGACCCGATCCGCGACTTCACGCCGATCACCGGCGTGGCCCGCGTCCCCAACGTGCTCGTCATGAGCCCGGAGGTCGCCTCGCGGCTCGGCATCGACAGCGTCGCCGACCTCGTCGCCTACGCCAGGAAGAACCCGGGCAAGCTGAACTACGGCTCGGGCGGCAACGGCAGCGCCGGCCACCTGGCCGGCGAGATGTTCAAGTCGCAGGCCGGCGTGTTCATGGTCCACATCCCTTACGCCGGCGGCAACCCGGCCCAGCTGGCATTGCTTGCCGGCCAGGTCGACCTGAACTTCGACAACCTGGCCGCGGCCTCGGCCAACATCAAGGCCGGCAGGCTCAAGGCACTCGCCGTCACGACCGCGAAGCGCTCGTCGGCAATGCCGGACGTGCCGACGATCGCCGAGGGCGGCGCCCGGCTGGGCCTGGCCCGCTTCGACATCGACACCTGGTTCGGCCTGTTCGGCCCGGCGCGCCTGCCCGCCGACGTGACCGCGCGGCTCAACGCCGCCTTCGTCGAGGCGCTCGCCTCGAGCGAGCTGCGCGCTCGCCTGGCCGGCCTGTACGCCGAGCCGATGGCCATGCCGCCGGAGCGCTTCGCCGCCTTCGTCGCCTCCGAGCTGGCCAAGTACCAGGCCATCGTCAAGGCGTCGGGCGCCAAGGTCGAGTAGGCCGTCGGCTAGACTCGTTCTCGTCCTTTTTCCTCCCTTCAGCACCCACGCATGGCCTTCGCCCACACCGAGTTGCAGCAGGAAGTCGCCGCCCTGCTCGTCGAGGCGCTCAACCTCGACACCGCCGCCGAAGCCATCGATCCCGAAGCTCCCCTCTACGGCGAAGGCCTCGGCCTCGACTCGATCGACATCCTCGAGGTGGCGCTGGTGGTCTCGCAGCGCTACGGCTTTCAGCTCAAGTCGGACGACGACGACAACCTGCGCATCTTCCGGTCGCTGGCAAGCCTCAGCGAGCACATCGCGGCGAACCGCAAGACCTGATCTCTTCACCGAACTCTCACCGAGCTCATCCGCGTCGATGCGCGCCCGCGCCTTGCTGGTGGTCGCCTTCGGCGTGGCCTACGTCGCCGCCACGCACTGGCTCATGACGGGCGCACCGGCCTCGACCTGGAACGCCGTCCTCGTCGTCGGCCCGATGCTCGCGCTGGCCGCGTTCGTGTCGTGGCAACGCCGTCTGCGGGCGCTCGCCGCCGTCGCCGCCGCGGCGACGATCGGCCTGGTGGTGCAGGCCTGGCGCGGCGGCGGCCTGTCGGCCGAAGCGCTCTACGTCGCCCAGCACGTCGTCGTGCACCTGCTCCTCGCGGCCATGTTCGGCGCCACCCTGCAGGCCGGCCGCGAGCCGCTCATCGCCCTGCTCGCCCGCCGCGTGCACACGCGCATCACCGCCGACATGGCCGACTACGCGCGCAAGGTCACGGTCGCGTGGACGCTCTACTTCATCGTCATGGCTGCGCTCTCGCTCGTGCTCTTCGAGACGGCGCCGTTCGCGTGGTGGGCGGTCTTCGCCAACCTGCTGACGCCGCTGGCCATGGCGGCGATGTTCATCGGCGAGTTCGTGCTGCGCTACCGCCTGCACCCCGAGTTCGAGCGCGCCACCCTGGCCCAGGCAATGTCGGCCTATTCCCGGGGCTCGGCGGCGGTCGAGCCGCCCCTGCCGCGCCATGACTGAGTTCGCGCTCCTCGCCGGCACCGACATCGACCGGCCGATCGCCTATCGCCAGGGAACGGCGATCCCGCGTCGCCGCTTCCTCGCCGATGCGGCGGCGCTGGCCGAACGGCTGCCCGCCCGGGGCACGATGCTCAATCTCTCGACCGACCGCTACCGGTTCGCGGTCGGCCTCGGCGCGGCGCTGCTGCGCGGCCAGAGCAGCCTGCTGCCGCCCAACCACCTGCCCGCCACCATCGCCCGACTGCGCGCCCGGTTCGGCGACGTCTACGCGCTGATCGAAGCCGGTGGCGACGAGCACGCGCTGCCGAGCGTCGGCCACGACGACGCGGCGGGCGACGCCGGCACCTCGGCGGAGGTGCCGCGCATCGCCGCCGACCACATCGCCGCCTTCGTCCTGACCTCGGGCTCGACCGGCGAGCCGGTGCCGCACGCCAAGCGCTGGGGTCTGCTGGTGCAGAACGCGCAGGTCGAGGCGAGGCGCCTGGCCAGCCTGTGCGGACGCGCCGACCTCGACGGCGTGACGCTGGTCGCGACCGTGCCGCCGCAGCACATGTACGGCTTCGAGTCGAGCGTGCTGCTGGCCCTGCTCGGCGGCGCGGCCTTCGAGTGCGGCCGGCCGTTCTACCCGGCCGACATCGCCGCCGCGCTCGAGCGGGTGCCGGCGCCGCGCATGCTGGTGACGACACCGTTCCACCTGAAGGCGCTGCTCGACGCCGGGCTCGCCCTGGCGCAGCTCGATCTCGTCGTCTGTGCCACCGCGCCGCTGTCGCCGCAGCTGGCCGCCCGCGCCGAGCAGGCGCTGGCCGCGCCGCTGGCCGAGATCTACGGCTGCACCGAAGCCGGCCAGGTGGCGACGCGGCGCACGACGGCCGGCGCCGAGTGGCGCACCTTCGACGGACTGGTGCTCGACGGCGACGGCGCGGCGGTCCGCGTCAGCGGCGGCCACGTCGCCGGGCCGACGCCGCTGGCCGACGTGCTCGAGGTCCTCGGCCCGACCACTTTCCGCCTGCTCGGCCGCTCGAACGACCTCGTCAACGTCGCCGGCAAGCGCAGCTCGATCGGCCACCTCGACTTCC
>CAXSEJ010000130.1:0-7406 GCA_964236395.1 uncultured Rhizobacter sp. | reverse complement strand
GCGAGGAGGGCCTGTCGCCGCGCGAGGCCACCAAGAAGGCGATGGGGCAGATCACCGCCGCCCTGGTCGGCATCAGCGTCACGCTGGTCTCGGTGTTCCTGCCCATGGCCTTCTTCGCCGGCTCGGTGGGCAACATCTACCGCCAGTTCTCGCTCGTCATGGTGAGCGCCATGCTGTTCTCGGTGTTTCTCGCCCTCTCGCTCACGCCGGCCCTGTGCGCCACCTTCCTGAAGCCGGTCGAGGCCGGCCACAAGCAGGCCAGGGGCGGCCCGTTCGGCTGGTTCAACCGCGGCTTCACCGCCACGACGCACGGCTACGAGAGCTGGGTCGCCAGGATCCTCAGGCGCACCGGGCGCTTCCTGCTGCTGTTCGCCCTCATCGTCGGCCTGGTCGCGTTCATGTTCACGCGCCTGCCGTCGTCGTTCCTGCCGGTCGAAGACCAGGGCTACCTCATCGCCAACGTGCAGCTGCCGCCCGGCGCCACCCAGAGCCGCACGCTCGCGGTCATGGAGCAGGCCGAGGGCTTCTTTCTGCACCAGCCGGAAGTCGACAAGATGGTCAGCGTGCTCGGCTTCAGCTTTTCGGGCAGCGGCCAGAACGCGGCCCTCGCCTTCGTCACGCTCAAGCCCTGGGACGAACGCAAGGGCGCCGAGCACTCGGCGCAGGCGATCGCCGGCCGGGCCTTCGGCGCCCTGTCGAAGGTGCGCGACGCCTTCATCTTCGCCCTCGTGCCGCCGGCCATTCCCGAGCTCGGCACCGCCACCGGCTTCTCGTTCCGGCTGCAGGACCGCGGCGGCAACGGCCACGCCGCACTGCTCAACGCGCGCAACCAGCTGCTCGGCATGGCGGCGCAGAGCAAGGTGCTGGCGGGCGTGCGGCCCGACGGCCTGGAAGACGCGCCGCAGCTGCAGATCGACATCGACCGCGACCGGGCCAGCGCCCTCGGCGTCTCCTTCGACAGCATCAACAGCGTGCTGTCGACGGCGCTCGGCTCGACCTACGTCAACGACTTCCCGAACGCCGGCCGGCTGCAGCGCGTGGTCGTGCAGGCCGACGCGCCCGACCGCATGCAGGCCGACGACCTGCTCCAGCTCAACGTGCTCAACAACGCCGGCCGGCCGGTGCCGATGGCCGCGCTCGCCACCACCCGCTGGGTCACGGGGCCGATCCAGACCATCCGCTACAACGGCTACCCGACGATGCGCATCTCCGGCGATGCCGCGCCCGGCTACTCGACCGGCGACGCGATGGACGAGATGGAGCGCATTGCCGGCCAGCTGCCGCCCGGCTTCGCCTTCGAGTGGACCGGCCAGTCGCGCGAGGAGCGCCTCTCCGGCTCCACCGCCACCATCCTGATCGTCTTCTCGCTGCTCGCCGTGTTCCTGTGCCTGTCGGCGCTCTACGAGAGCTGGTCGATCCCGTTCGCGGTGCTGCTGGCCGTGCCACTGGGCGTGCTCGGCGCGGTGGTCGGCGCCAGCCTGCGCGGCATGCCGAACGACGTGTTCTTCAAGGTCGGCCTGATCACCGTGATCGGCCTCTCGGCGAAGAACGCCATCCTGATCATCGAGTTCGCCAAAGACCTGGTGGCGCAAGGCAAGCCGCTGGTCGAGGCGACCCTGGAGGCGGTGCACCTGCGCTTCCGGCCGATCCTGATGACCTCCGTCGCCTTCATCCTCGGCGTGCTGCCGCTGGTCGTCGCCTCGGGAGCCGGCTCGGCCAGCCAGCGCGCCATCGGCACCGGCGTGATGGGCGGCATGATCACCGCCACCGTGCTCGCGATCTTCTTCGTGCCCGTGTTCTTCGTCGTGGTCCGACGCGTCTTCAAGGGCCAGGTGATGGCCACCGCCGGCGCGCCGGCGGGCGCGCCGGTGGCCCCGGGCCTGCCCTCGGCCCCGGTCGCAGAGGGCGGCCGTGCGTAGTTTCGCGCTGGCCACATGCGCGGCGCTGGCCCTCGCCGGCTGCTCGTCGCTCATTCCGACCTACGAGCGGCCGGCGGCGCCGGTGGCCGCGACCTACGCTCTGGAGATGACGCCGGCGGCCGCGCCCGGCGCCGAGGCCGCCGCCGACATCGAGTGGCAGCGCTTCTTCGCCGACCCGCGCCTGCAGCGCCTGATCGGCCTCGGCCTCGCCAACAACCGCGACCTGCGCCTCGCCGTGCTCAACATCGAGCAGGCGCGCGCTGCCTACCAGGTGCGCCGCGCCGACGTCTTTCCCACCGTCGGCGTCGGCGGCACGGCGTCGCGCCAGGCGGCGGGCGCCAGCACCGTGGTCAACACCTACGCCGTCGGCCTGGCCATCACCGGCTACGAGCTCGACCTGTTCGGCCGGGTGCAGAACCTGGGCCAGGCGGCCCTGGCCCAGTTCTTCGCCACCGCGGAAACGAGGAAGGCGGTGCAGCTCAGCCTCGTCGGCAACATCGCCACCACCTACCTCAATCTGCTCGCCGACGACGAGCTGCTGCGCGTGACGCGGCAAGCGCTCGCCACGCGCGAGGAATCGACGCGGCTCACGCGGCTGCGATTCGAGAGCGGCGCGAGCTCCGAGCTCGACTTCCGCCAGGCCGAGTCGCTGCTCGAAGGCGCGCGCGTGGCGCTGGCCCAGTCGCTGCGCCAGCGTGCGCTCGACGAGAACGCGCTGACGCTGCTCGTCGGCCAGCCGCTGCCGCCCGACCTGCCGCCGCCGCTCGGGCTCGACGCCGGCCAAGTGCCGTTCGATCTTCCCGCCGGCCTGCCGTCGGAGCTGCTCGTGCGCCGTCCCGACATCCGCTCGGCCGAGCAGCAGCTGCTCGCCGCCAACGCCAACATCGGCGCGGCGCGGGCGGCGTTCTTCCCGCGCATCTCGCTGACGACGACGCTGGGCACGGCGAGCACCCAGCTCTCCGGCCTGTTCAAGGGCGACTCGTTCGCGATCACCGGCACGGCACAGCTGCTCCAGCCGATCTTCGACGCCGGCCGCAACCGCGCCAACCTCGACGTCGCCAACGTCAACCGCGACATCGCGGTGGCCCAGTACGAACGCTCGATCCAGACCTCGTTCCGCGAGGTCTCCGACGCGCTCGCCGGCCGCGCCACGCTGGGCGAGCAGCTGCGCGCGCAGACGGCGCAGACCAACGCGCTCGCCGTGACCTACCGCCTCGCCGACCTGCGCTACCGCGCCGGTGCCTCCAGCTACCTCGACGCGCTCGACGCCCAGCGCTCGCTCTTCACTGCGCAGCAGGCGCTGGTGCAGACGCAGGCGCTGCAGCTGCAGAACCTCGTCGCGCTGTACCGCGTGCTGGGCGGCGGCTGGAAGGAAGGCGTCGAGCCCGCGCCCTGAACCGCCGCGAAAACCGCGGGCGTTATAGTCGGCCATGCATTGCGCTTTCGGCCGGCTGCGCGGCCTCGTCGTCACCGTCACGGCGCTTTCGGCGACCGCCGTCCTCGCGGCCGACCTGACCGTCTCGGCGGCGGCGAGCCTGACCAACGCCTTCACGAGCATCGGCGCCACGTTCGAAGCCGCTCATCCCGGCACGCGGGTCCGGCTCAACTTCGCCGCCTCGGGGGCGCTGCTGCAGCAGATCGCGCGCGGCGCGCCGGTCGACGTGTTCGCCAGCGCCGACGAAGAGACCATGAACCAGGCCGAGCAGCAGCAGCTCGTGCGGGCCGGCAGCCGCGCCGACTTCGCCGCCAACTCGCTGGTCGTGATCGTTCCGCACGACGCCGCCACGGTGCCGCGGACGCTGGCCGATCTCGCCGCGCCGACGATCCGGAAGGTGGCCATCGGCGTGCCGGCGAGCGTGCCGGCCGGGCGCTACGCGAAGGCGGCGCTGACGAAGGCGCGGCTCTGGGACCGGGTCGAGCCGAAGACGATCGGTGCCCAGTCGGTGCGCCAGGCGCTCGACTACGTGGCCCGTGGCGAGGTCGAGGCCGGCTTCGTCTACGGCACCGACGCGGCCCTGCTCGGCGACAAGGTCCGGGTCGCCTTCACCGTGCCGACCGAGGCGCCGGTGCGCTGCGCGATCGCGGTCACGAGTGCGGCGGTCGACGCCGATGCGGCGCAAAAGTTCGTCGCCCACGTCCTGTCGCCGCCGGCCCAGGCGGTGCTCGCCCGCCACGGCTTCGCCCGGCCCTGAGCGCCGATGGAGGCGGCCTGGGTCGCGCTCGGCCTCTCGCTCAAGGTCGCCTTCTGGGCGACGCTGCTCAACGCGGTGGCCGGCATCGCCGCCGGTTTCGCGCTCGCCCGCACGCGCTTTGCCGGCCGCGAGCTGGTCGACTCCGTCCTGCTGCTGCCGATGGTGCTGCCGCCGACGGTGCTCGGCTACTACCTGCTCGTCGTCGTTGGCCGGCGCGGCTGGTTCGGCGGCTGGCTCGAGCGCCGGTTCGACGTCCACCTCGTCTTCACCTGGCAGGGCGCCGTGCTGGCGGCGTCGATCGTCGCCTTCCCGTTCGTGTGCAAGTCGGCGCGCGCGGCCTTCGAGGCCGTCGACGTGCAGGTCGAACAGGCGGCGCGGGTGCTGGGCCTCGGCTCCGTCGCGGTGTTCTGCCGCGTCACGCTGCCGCTCGCCTTGCGCGGCATCCTGGCCGGGGTGCTGCTGTCGTTCGCGCGCTCGCTCGGCGAGTTCGGCGCCACGCTGATGGTCGCCGGCAGCATTCCCGGCCAGACGCAGACGCTCTCGATCGCCGTCTACGAGGCGGTGCAGGCCGGCGACGACGCGCTCGCCAACCTGCTCGTGCTGCTCACCTCGGCCACCTGCGTCGCCGTGCTGCTGCTGGCCGGCCGGCTGGCGCCGGCGCGTATTCCGGGCCGCTCGTGACCGGCACGCGCCTGCGCTGGGACATCGCCATCGCCAGGACCTTCGGTGCCGTCGAGCACGGCTTCGTGCTCGACGTGGCCTTTCGCAGCGAGGTCGCCCGGCTGGTGCTCTACGGCCCGTCCGGTGCCGGCAAGAGCCTGACGCTGAAGGCGATCGCCGGACTGCTGCGGCCCGATGCCGGCCACATCCGCGTCGACGGCGAGGCGCTCTTCGACGGCGCGGCCGGCGTCGAGGTTCCGGCGCGCGCGCGGCGCTTCGGCTACGTGTTCCAGGAGTACGCGCTTTTTCCCCATCTGACCGTGCGCCAGAACATCGCCTTCGGCCTGACGCGGGCCTGGGTCAATCCGCGCCGCGACTTCGTCCATGCCGCCGTCGACCGCTGGCTCGACCGGCTCGAACTGCGCCCGCTCGCAGCTCGGTACCCCGACCAGCTCTCCGGCGGCCAGCGCCAGCGCACGGCGCTCGCCCGCGCCCTGGCCCCCGAGCCGCGCGCGCTGCTGCTCGACGAGCCCTTCGCCGCACTCGACACGGCGCTGCGCGAGCGCCTGCGCGCCGAGCTGGCCGAGCTGCAGGCGACCCTGGCCTTGCCGATGATGCTCATCAGCCACGACCCGGCCGATGTCGACGCGTTCGGCGACGAAGTCGTGCACCTCGCCGCCGGTCGCGTCGTCGAGCCCTGGGACGAGGCCGCGGGCGCCGCCGCGGGCTAGGCGAGCAGCCGCAGCATCCGGGTCAGATCGGCGGCGCAGGCCTTTGCCGCCGTGGCCTCGACCCGGCGGTAGAGCGTCACCAGCTCGAGTCCGGTGTCGGTGAGGATGCTGCCGCCGCCGCGCTCGCCGCCGGTCGACGAGGCGACCGCCGGCCGCTCGAGCGACGCGTTCATCTCGTCGACGAGCACCCAGGCGCGCCGGTACGACATGCCGATCGATTTGGCCGCGGCGGTGATCGAGCGCGTGTCGCCGATCGCCTCGAGCAAGGCGATCTTGCCCGGCCCCACCGACACCACATCGCCACTGACCACACGCAGGCGAAACCGCGCCACGGGCCGGCCGGTTCGGGCCGTCGGCGCCGTCGAAGCGGCGGCGGTCTTGGGCGAGGCTTTCGGCAATGGAGGCGCTCGGCGGCTAGACCTTCGCCACCGGCGCCAGGGCCGCGAATTCGGCCGCGCCCCTGGCCTTCCAGGCGGCGATCGCGGTTGCCATCTCGTCGCTGTCGAAGATCGCGCTCTGCAGCAGCGTCATCTGGTGCAGCGCCGACGCGGTGGAATGATCCCGTGCGTGGTTGAGGGCGAGCTTGCTGCCGGCGATGGCGAGCGGCGACTTGGCGGCGATCGCACGGGCCAGCGCCAGCGCCCGGTCGAGCAGCGCGGCGGCATCGGGCAGCACCTCGTTGACCAGGCCGACGGCAAGGGCGCGCACGGCGCCGAGCCGCTCGCCGGTGTAGGCCATCTCCCGCGCCACGCCCTGCGGCACGATCTTGGGCAGCCGCTGCAGCACGCCGAGATCGGCGGTCATGCCGATGGAGATCTCCTGCACGGTGAAGAAGGCGTCGGTGGTGCAGAGGCGGATGTCGCAGGCCGTGGCCAGGTCGAGGGCGCCGCCGATGCAGCCGCCCTGGATCGCGCAGACGATCGGGAAGCGCGCCTCGTCGAGCGCGGTGAAGCAGTCCATCAGCTTTCTCAGCGACTCCTGGAAGGCGAGCCGCTCGCGCGCGGTGCCGACCGCGAGCATCGCTTCGTCGCCGGCGAAGACGTCGAGCGCCATGCCGGCGGAAAAGTGCTTGCCGGTCGACGAGATCACCAGCGCGCGCGTCTCGCCGGCGTCGCTCAACCCGCGCACCGCGTCGCGCACGGCCGGGAAGAACGCCGGCGCCAGCGTGTTCATGCGCTCGGGCCGGTTCAGGCGTAGGTGCGCGAGCGGGCCCTCGTGCGAGAGCTCGAAGAAGTCGGTGGAGGTGGTCATGGCGGGGCCGTATGCAGCGTGAGGTGATGGCCCGCGACGGCGTGCGGCTGCACGTGCGCGAGTGGCCGGCCGATGCCGCGATGCGGCCGACGGGCCCGATTCTGATCGTCGTCGGCCACGACCGGCGCGGGCAGGGCAAGCTCGACGAGATCTTCAACGAACCCGAGCAGGCCGAAGTGCCATCGGCGCTGGCCACCCGGCTCGATAAACTGCCGGCTCCACCGACCGAGGCGACCCCATGAACGCACGCGATCCCCTGCAGCCCCTCGATCGCGACGACGCCGAGCAGATCGGCCGCTTCACCGAGCGGGTCTGGGACGAGGAGATCGTTCCGCAGATCACGAAGTACATCGCGATCCCGGCAAAGAGCCCGATGTTCGATCCGGAGTGGAAGGAGCACGGCCACATCGAGCACGTGGTGCGCGATGCCGCCGCCTGGGTCGAGCGGCAGCGGGTCGCCGGCTTGAAGCTGGAGGTCGTCCGCATCGAGGGCCGCACGCCGGTGATCTTCTTCGAGGTGCCGGCCACCAAGCCGGGCGGCAACGACGCCGATGCGCAGACGATCTGCCTCTACGGCCACCTCGACAAGCAGCCGGAATTCAACGGCTGGAAGAACGGCTTCGGCCCGTGGACGCCGCGCTACGAGAACGGCC
>CAXSEJ010000129.1:0-7495 GCA_964236395.1 uncultured Rhizobacter sp. | reverse complement strand
GACAGGCCACGCGCCGTAGCCATCGCCGCCACCGCAGTCGCATCCACTGCGGCCGCCAGGCGCAGCGCTTCGAGCAGATGGGGCCGCTGCGGGTAAGGCTGCGCCTCGAGCCCCAGCCGACCGCGGGCGTCGCACTCGCAGGCGAGCAGCATCTGGGCGAAACGCTCGGGCCGGCGCAGCGCGTCGCAGCGCTCGAGCAGGCGCAGCACGGCGGCGGCGCCGAACTCGCCGCTGCGGTGCACGTTGCCGTGCTCGCGCGCCACCACCTCGGCCAGGGCGCGGCAGGCGTTGTCGACGCGCAGGCGATTGCTCATCCTGGCCACCAGCCGCACGCTGCGCTCCTCGTGGCCGATGTGGCGCGGCAGCACGTCGGCCGGCGTCGTGCCCTTGCCGAGGTCGTGGCCGAGGCAGGCATAGCGCACCGCCAGCGACGCGTCGAGGCGCGCCGCCATGTCGAGCACCATCATCAGGTGCACGCCGGTGTCGACCTCGGGGTGGTGGTCGGCGCGCTGCGGCACGCCGAACAGGCGATCGACCTCCGGCAGCACGCGGGCCAGTGCGCCGGAGGCGCGGAGCACGTCGAACATGCGCGACGGCGCGCGCTCCATCAGGCCGCGCGAGATCTCGCGCCACACCCGCTCCGGCACGAGCGCGTCGGCCTCGCCGGCATCGACCATGCGGCGCATCAGCGTCATGGTCTCGGCCGCGACCTCGAACTCGGCGAAGCGCGCCGCGAAACGGGCGACGCGCAGGATGCGCACCGGGTCTTCGGCGAACGCCGGCGACACGTGGCGCAGCACGCGCGCTTCGAGGTCGCGCCGGCCGCCGTGCGGGTCGACCACGGTGCCGCCGTCGGCCTCGGCCATGGCGTTGATGGTCAGGTCGCGGCGCAGCAGGTCGTCTTCGAGGCTGACGTCGGGCGCGGCGTGGAAGGCGAAGCCGTGGTACCCCGGCGCGGTCTTGCGCTCGGTGCGGGCGAGGGCGTATTCCTCCTTCGTCTGCGGGTGCAGGAAGACGGGGAAGTCGGCGCCGACCGGCACGTAGCCGGCGTCGACGAGCGCTTCGGGCGTGGCGCCGACGACGACCCAGTCACGGTCCTGCACCGGCAGGCCGAGCAGGCGATCGCGGACCGCGCCGCCGACGATGTAGGTCCGCATCGGGATCCGCATCGAGCCCGGTCAGCGCGTGCGGTAGGGCTCGTCGTCGGCGATCCAGTCGTGCTCGGCGCGGCCGGCCTCGGCCCAGGCCGCGAACGCGGGCAGGGCGCGCAGGCGCTCGGCGTAGGCGGCGGCCCCCGGCCCGAGCGGCAGGGCGTAGGTGGCGGCGCGCGAGCAGATCGGCGCGAAATAGGCGTCGACGATGCCGAAGTCGCCGAACAGGAAGGGGCCGCCGCTGGCGCCGATGGCTTCGTCCCACATCGCGTCGATGCGGGCGAGGTCGCGTGCGGCGTCGGGGTGTTCGGCGAGCAGGCGCGGGCCATGCTCGCGCAGGTCGGCCTCGACGTTCATCGGGAACAGGCTGCGCAGCGCGCCGAAGCCCGAGTGCATCTCGGCGCAGAGGCAGCGGGCGCGCGCGCGCTGCAGGCGATCGGCCGGCCACAGCCGCTTGGCCGCGAAGCGCTCGGCCAGGTACTCGGCGATGGCGAGCGAATCCCAGACCGCGAAGCCGTCGTCGACGAGCAGCGGCACGCGGCCGGTCGGCGCGAGCGCGAGCAGGCTGCGCTTGAACGGCGAGCCGTCGGCCCAGTCGAGGCGCAGGCGCTTCTCCTCGAACGCGATGCCGGCGTGGGTCATGAGCAGCCACGGCCGCAGCGACCAGGACGAATAGTTCTTGTTGCCGATGTAGAGCTGCATGCCGGTCCTCGTGTGTGTCGGCACAAATGCTAGGGGCGATTGCCCGCTCGGTCGATGACGATTCGGCATGCCGGCCATGCCGCCGACGCTTGCTGCCGCCGCGGCGGCCTAGCGTCCGGCGCGTGCGCGCCAGGCCTCGAGCCGCTTCTCGCCGGAGACGTGGCCGAGGTAGCGCGGGCCGATGCTCTCGAGCGGCGTGGCCTCGATGCCGAGCCGGTCGAGGCCCGGCAGCTTGCCGCCGGCGACGCTGGCCAGGCGCATCGAGTCGAGGTTGTCGCGCGACATCAGCGGCTCGCCGGGCAGCAGCTCCATCGCCAGCGCCTGCAGGCGAGCCAGTGGCGAGGGCAGGGCGAACACCGGCCGCGGCGAGCCCGACCAGCGCCCGGCCGCCTCGACCAGCTCGCGCAGCGTGTACACGCGCGGGCCGACGCATTCGATCGTGGTGCCGACGGTCGTCGGATCGTCGAGCGAGCGGGCGACGGCGCTGGCCACGTCGTCGACCCAGACCGGCTGGAAGCGCGCCTCGGCGCCGGCCAGAGGCAGCACCGGGAAGACCTTCTGCAACGAGGCGAACAGGTTGAGGAAGCGGTCGCGCTCGCCGAAGATGACCGACGGCCGCAGGACCGTGAGATCGAGGCCGGCCGCCTTCAGCGCCTCCTCGCCGCGGCCCTTGGAGCGCAGGTAGCGGCTGGGCGCGTCGGTCGAGGCGCCGAGCGCGCTCAGGTGAACGACGCGGCGCACGCCGGCCACCTTGCACGCCGCGGCGAGGCGCTGCGGCAGGCGCACGTGGACGCGCTCGAACTGCGCCTCGCTGCCGTGCAGCACGGCGACGAGGTTGACGACCGCGTCGACCTCGCGCAGCAGGTGCGCCAGGTCGGCGTCGTCGTGCACGTCGGCCACGGCGACCTCGACGGCGGGCAGCAGCTGCAGGTGGCGGGCGCGCATCGCGTGGCGCGTCGGCACGCGAATGCCGTTGGCTCCGCCGCCGCGCTCGACCAGCTTCTCGCAGACGACGCTGCCGACGAACCCGGTGCCGCCGAGGACCAGCACGTTGGCCAGGCTGGCGCGGCTCATCGGAAAACCTTCGTGCTTCGTACTGCGGTACTCGCCTCGGCGCGGCCCGGCGGGCTCATGGCAGGTCCTTCTCGGGCGGCGGCGCGTTCGGGTCCGGCGGCCCGACCGTGCGGCCGAGGCGCGAGCGGATCGTCGTGCCCTTGCCGCCGGTCACGGCGGCGTAGTAGATGCTGTTCGAGAGCACCTTCTTCACGTAGTCGCGCGTCTCCGCGAAGGGAATGTTCTCGACCCAGGCGGCGGCCTCGAGCACCGGGCCTTCGCGCCACTTGCGCGGCCGGCCGGGGCCGGCGTTGTAGGCCGCCGCGGCCATCGCCTGCGAGCCGCCCATGTCGTCGAGCACCAGGCGCAGGTAGGCATTGCCGAGGCGCAGGTTGGTGTCGCGGTCGGCGATCGCGGCCGGCGTGTAGGGCAGGCCGATCTTCCTCGCCGTCCACTTGGCGGTGGCCGGCATCAGCTGCATCAGCCCCGACGCGCCGACGCCCGAGCGCGCATCCATGATGAAGCGCGACTCCTGGCGGATGAGCCCGTACACGAACGCCGGATCGAGCCCGATCTCGCGCGCCCGCGCCGTCACGTCCTTGCGCAACGGCGTCGGGTAGCGCTGCTCGAGGTCGATCTCGGCGCGGGTCTTCTCGCTGGTGTTGATGCAGCGGTCCCAGATCTCGCGCTCGCACGCGTACTGCGCGGCGGCGAGCAGCTCGCGGTCGCTCAGGCCGCGGATGGAGTAGTTCCACTCGCGCACGCCCTCGTTGCGCAGGCCGATGACGATGAGCGTGAGGCCGCGCACCAGGCCGGGGTTGGCGGCGACGGCCTCGCGCTCGGCCGGCGTCACCGCGGCCGGGCGCGGCGGCAGCGCCTGCGGCTGGCCGAGGTCTTCGGCGGCCAGGGCGCCATAGAAGTTGAGCTGGTCGGCGATGCCGGCAAGCAGCTCGCGGCTGCTGGCGAGCAGCGATTCGCCGTCCTGCGAGTCCTTGGCCAGCGCCTGCAGCGAGCGCGCCTTCCAGTAGACCCAGGCGGCGTCTTTCTGCTCGGCGGCCGACATCGCATTGATCGCCTGCGCCACCTGCTGCCAGCGCGGCCGGCCGCCGTCGGCACGCAGCCCGGCGCGCACCTTCCAGGCCAGCGTGTCGTCGGCGAGCTCGAGCTCGCGCGAGGTCTTGGTGAGCATGCGGCCGGCGCGCAGGAACTGGTCGGCAGCGTCGGGCCCCAGCTTCGTTGCCGTCTGCCTGGCGACGCTCGCCCAGGCCCACGACGCCAGCTCGGGCGGCAGCGCGCGCTCCCAGCGCTGCGCCAGCAGGCCGGCCGCAGCGTCGCTGTCGGTGGCGGCGAGGCGGGCGAGGGCGAGCGCGGCCACTTCGGCGTCGTTGCGCGTGGCCGTCGATCCGCTTCGGGCCAGGTACTTCACCGGCGAGTCGAGCGCCTCGGCGAGCGTCGCCGCGAGCGGCTCCGAGAGCAGCGCGGCCGCCTGGCGGGCCGCCAGCGGCTTGCCGGCATCGACGCTCAGGCGCGCCTTCTTCCAGATCTCGGCGGGCCCGAGCAGCCTGGCGTCGCGCAGGGCGATGGCCAGCGCGTTGCAGCCATCGTCGGCGTCCTTCTGCGCCGTCCAGGCGGCCAGGCCACTGTCCTTCACGTCCTTGCCGGCGCGCAGGTCGGCGAGCAGCGCATAGCAGGCGACCTGGCGGTCGTCGTTCATGCGAAAGCGCGGGTACTCGGCGGCGATGTTGCCGAGGTCGCGCCGCCGGCCGAGCTCGAGCAGCCAGTCGTTGCGCAGCCGGTCCTCGACATAGGTGCCGCTCCAGCGTTGGGCGAAGGCGGCGAACTCGGGCTGCTGCACTTCGCCGAGGCGGTTGCTGATCTCCCAGTAGTCGATCCACATCGCGAACGGGTTCTTCTCGGCGGCCGCCTGGGCGCGCAGCGCCGCGAGGCGGCCGCGGTCGCGCTTGCGCAGGGCGTCGCGCGCCTCGACGACGGTGGCCTCGAAGACCTGGGCCTGGGCCGGCCTCGGCAGCGCGGCCGTGCCGAGCGCCATCACGACCGCCATGCCCATCGAGGCCAGGGCGGCGACGCCGCGCCTCGCCGAACGGGCCGAGGGCCGCTCATATACTGGCCCGGTGCAGGCCGGATGAAATGAAGCTGAGGTCGTCAATCGCGTCTCGCTGATGCTGTGATGGATGCCGGCGCCGAGCTCCGTGTCGTCTTGCGCAACCGTTTGCGCAGCGAACGCTCGGCCTTCGCCGCCGGCCCCGAATTTCCCGTGGCCGCCGAGGCGCTGGCTCGGCATCTGCGCTCCGCGCTCGCCGAACTCGCTCCCGTTCGACTCGGCCTGTACTGGCCCTTCGGCGGTGAATTTAACGCAGCGGCGGCCGTCGCTGCCGACCCGTTGCTGGCAAAAGTTCCGCTCGCCTTGCCGTATGCACGCCGATCGCCGCGCGAGATGGAGTTCCGCGCCTGGGACGGCGCCGCGCCGACGCTGCGCGACGAGTGCGGCATCGGCACGGCGGGCGGTGCGCCGGTGCTGCCCGATGTCGTGGTCGTGCCGTGCGTCGGCTTCACGCCTGCCGGCCACCGCCTCGGTCACGGTGGCGGCTACTACGACCGCTGGCTGGCGCTGCACCCGCAGGTCGCGGCCGTCGGTGTCGCCTGGTCGTTCGCCGAGGTCGACCTCGAGACCTTCGACGCGCGCCGGCACGACATCGCGCTGGCCTTCGTGATTACCGAGCACGGCGTCGTCTAGGACGAGACGGCGGGACGGATGTCGCCGACCGCGGCTCGTGTCGCGGCCGCTTCGGCCTCGACCCAGGCGCAGAACTGCACGACCTCGGGACGCGCCCGGCTGCCGGGCGCGGCGACCAGCCAGTACGAGAACGGGCTGCCGTCGCGGCACTCGACGCCGAACGGCTCGACCAGCTCGCCGCGCTGCATCGCCTCGAAGATCAGGGGCACGCGACCGAGCGCCACGCCGTGGCCGGCGAGCGCGGCCTGCACCTGCTGGTAGGTGAAGTTGAGGTAGAGCCAGCGCTGCGGCTGCAAGGCGGCGTGGCCGTGGTGGGCGAGCCAGTGGCGCCAGCTGAGGTAGTCGGTGCTCGGCCGGTCGTCGTCTTCTTCGAGCAGGGTATGGCCGGCGAGGTCGGCCGGCGTTGCGAGCGGCGGCGCGTCGCCGCTGCGGATGCGCTCCCAGAGGCCGCGGCTGACGCATGGCGTGAGCGTCTCGTCGAACAGGTGCACGCCGCCGGCCGGCACCATCGCCGGGCTGCAGTAGCGCAGGGCGAGATCGAGCTCGGGGTCGTCGAGGTCGGCCAGCACGTCGTGCGCCGAGACGCGGATGTCGATGGCTGGAAAGCGCCGCTGGAACGCCTCGATGCGCGGCAGCAGCCAGAGCGAGCCGAACGAGGCGAAGGTCGTGACGCTGACGCGCTGCCGGCTGCGCGCGCGCCGGATCTGCTGCACGCTGGTGTCGAGGCGCGCCAGCATCGGCTCGACGGCGCGCAGCAGCAGGTGACCGTCGGGGGCGATCTGCACGTGCCGCGTGCCGCGCAGGAACAGCTGGGCGCCGAGCTCCTCCTCGAGGCCCTTGATCTGCCGGCTGACGGCCGATTGGGTGACGTGGAGCTCGTCGGCCGCGGCGCCGAAGCTGAGCAGCCGGGCAACCGCCTCGAAGGCGCGCAGGTTGGTCAGCGCGAGCGGCCTTCGGTGATGCGGATTCATATCAAGTAAGCATCAATGCCACACGCCGGTTTCATTGGATTCTTCGAGGGCCGGCAGCGATCATAGCGGCGTCGATCAGCGGAGCAATACATGATGAATGCGCACCAACTCGCCCACCTGGCCCGCCTTGCCGGCCGTCCCGCCCACCCCCTCGCCGCCGGCCAGGCAATGGCCCTCGGCGCTTGCGGCGGCCAGCTCGAGGTGATCGCCGGCCGGGTCTGGCTGACGCGCGCCGGCGAGCCGGTCGACCACGTCGTCGAGGCCGGCCAGACCTTGTCCATCTCCGCCTCGGGCGACGCCGTCATCGAGGCCTGGGACGAGGCCCGCCCGGCGCTCGTCGCCTGGCAACCGCGCCGGCCGGGCGAGCGCGCGGCCGATGCGCTGCGGTCGGCACGTGCCGTGGTGGCCCGCCTCTTTCTGCACAATGCGGGCGATGCCGCAAGCCCTGCCGAACGAGCGCGACGTCCTGCGCAAGAAGCTCGTCGCTGCCCGACTGGCGCTGCCTGACCGGCTCGAGCGCGCCGTCCTTCTGCAGCAGGCGCTGCGCGCCTGGCTCGTCGGCCGCGGCGAGACCTCGATCGGCGCCTACTGGCCGATCAAGGGCGAGTTCGACCCGCTGCCGGCCCTGTACCGCTGGAGCGAGGGCGGCGCCGACGGGGCGTCACGCCGCATCGGCCTGCCGGTGGCCGACCGCGAGACCAAGTCGCTGCGCTTTCACGTCTGGTACCCCGGCTGCGAAACCGAGCTCGACGCTTACGACATCCCCAAGCCGAAGGGCACGGCGGAGTTCGTGCCCGAGATGCTCGTGGTGCCGTGCCTCGGCTTCGGCCCGGGCGGCGTGCGCCTCGGCTACGGCGGCGGCT
>CAXSEJ010000128.1:0-7508 GCA_964236395.1 uncultured Rhizobacter sp. | reverse complement strand
GCCGGGCGCCGTGCCGGGCGCATGCGCATGCGCATGGTGGTGCTGATCGTCGTGACGATGTCCGTGCTCGTGCTCGAGCACTTCGTGATCGTGCTCGTGCTCGTGTTGCTCGATCGCGTGCAGCCACACGCCGATCGCCATCAGCGCGCCGGCCGCCACGAGCGGCAGCGTGACCGCCTCGCCGAGGCCGACCACGGCGAGCAGCGCGCCGAAGAACGGCGCCACGCCGAACCAGGCGCCGGTGCGCGCGGCGCCGAGGTGGCGCAGGGCCACGACGAAGAGCACCAGGCTCACGCCGTAGGCCAGGAAGCCGACGCCCAGGGCGGCGCCGACGTGACCGGCCGACGGCCAGCGCGCGCCGAGGGCGAGCGCAAGGCCGAGGTTGGTGGCGCCGGCGACCAGGCCCTTGATCGAGGCGATCAGCGCGGCGTCGGCGAGCGCGACCTTGCGCGTCAGGTTGTTGTCGATGCCCCAGGCCAGGCAGGCGCCCGCGACGGCGAGCGGCGGCAGCAGCGAGCCGACCGACAGCGCGCCGCCGGGCCAGCTCAGCACGACGGCGCCGGCGACGATCGCCGCCATGCCGACGACGATGCGGCGGTCGACGTTCTCGCCGAACACGACCCACGCGATGACCGCGGTGAATACCGCCTCGGCGTTCAGCAGCAGCGCGGCGTTGGCGGCCGGCATGTTCGCCAGCCCCCACATCAGCAGCACCGGCGCGGCGATGCCGCCCGCGACCACCGCGCCGGCGAGCCAGCGGCCGTCACCGGGCGCGAGCCGGGCACGGGCGCCGGGCGGCCGAAGCAGCCGCCACAAGGTCAGGCCCAGTCCGGAGCCGGCGTAGAGCAGGCCGGCGAGCAGCCACGGGTCGGTGCCGGCGAGCAACGCCTTTGCCAGCGGCGTGCCGACGCCGAACAGCAGCGCCGCGCCGAGGGCGGCGACGATGCCGCGGTGCATCAGATCACGGTGTTGCCGGGCGCTGCAGCCAGGACCGGGGCAGCAACAGCGGCGGCGGCGGCGGCGAAAAGAGCGGGCATGCGGACGGTCGGCGTCATGGGGCACTCCGGTGGCGAACGGCACCTTAGCGCATCGGCGCGAGGCGGGCCTGCAGGAACAGCATGTAAGACATCGGCTGGCGGCCATACGCCGCATCGAGGCGGCTCGCGCCGCGCGGCCGGCCGAGCAGGCCGCCGAGGCCCCAGCGCACCGGCCCGCTGGCGACGATGTCGTAGATGTAGCCGAGCGACGGCTTGCCGACGCTGAACGTCGTGCCGTGCAGCGGCTCGCCTTCGCCGAAAAGCTCGTCTTTCTTCACCCGCTCGTAGCGGCCGAAGACGGTGTGCCGGCCGGCGACCCAGGTCGATTCGAGCAGCACGCCGGGCAGCAGCAGCCGGCCTTCGGGGCCACGCTTGTCGTTGCGCGCCCAGGCCAGCGTCGTGGCCCAGTCGGTGCCGGCCGGCCGCGCGTGCCAGCTCGCCGACGCCGTGAGCCGGCGCACGCTCGTGTCGGGCTCCAGCTGCTCGGGGCTCTTCAGGTAGCCGTAGCTCGTCTGCAGCGACCAGGCCGGGCCTGAGTTCCACGACAGCCGCGTCGACCAGGAATCGAAGCGGCGGGTCTCGATGTTCCAGCGCTTCTCGTCGGGCTCGCGGCCGTTGAACCACGAGCCCTCGAGCTTCCACGGCCCTCGCTGCGCGCCGAGGGTGAGCACGCCGAAGGTGATGTGGGTCGAATCGAACCAGTGGTGCACGAGCGGCGCCTCCGGGTTGCGCTGGCCCGAGTAGCGGTGCATGAAGGTCGAGGGCCCGAGCGCCGGCTCGCCGGGCAGGCCGGCGTAGAGGTAGGCCGCGCTGTCGGCGGCGAGCGGCAGGCTGTAGCTCGCGGAGAGCTCCATGAAGGCGTCGTGCGGATGCTGTCGGTCGACCAGCGTCGTCTTGCCATCGGCTGTCTCGCCGGTCTGAAACAGCAGCGGGTAGCCGTTCTTGCCCATGCTCGGGTCGGCCGAGACCATGCTGCGCAGGCCGAGCGTGCCCGGTCCGAGCGGCCGGCTGGCCATGCCCATGAGCATGCTCTGGGTGAAGGTCTCGGTGTCGCCGCGGCGGCCGGTCTGACGGTCGTGCACGAGGTTGGCGAAGCCGTGCAGCATGAGGTTCCAGTCGCCGTGCACGGCGTGCAGCGCCTCCATGGGCGTGGCCTCCGGTTGCCAGCCCGTGCCGGAGCCTTCGCGCGACATGGCGTAGGCGCCGAAGAGGCCGGGCATCGCGTGGCTTGAATGCGTCGCCTGCGTCGCCTGCGTCGCCTGCGTCGCCTGCGTCGCCAGGCCGTCGCCCATCGCCGCGTGGTCGTGCGCCGGCGGCGCGTCGGTCGCTCCGGCGGCGTGGCCGGAATGGTCGGTGTGGTCTTGCGCGGTGGCCGGGCCGCCGGCGAGCGCGGTCAGCACGCCGGCGAGCCAGGCCGCCGACGCGACAGGTCGAAATGTCATGACGTTCCTCGAAAAGTGAGCGAGCAGCGGCGGGCGAAAAGCGCCGCCGCCCGGTGCGAAAAGCTCAGTCGAGGTGGATGCGCGGTGGCCGGTCGGGGCCGTCGGTCAGGAACGGCGGCACCTCGGGCCGCACGGTCGGCGTGAAGAGCGCCGGCACGAAGGTCACCGGGCCGGCGGCGACGCCGCTCGGCAGCATGGCCACGACGCCGCACGAGGCGCAGGTCTTGCCGACGGGGGCTTCGGTGGCCGGGTCGGCCGCGGCATCGGCGTCTTTGTGGTGCGCGTGGTGCGCGTGGTGCTCGGCTTGCGCGTGGTGCTCGGCTTGCGCGGCGTGCTCGGCGTGCCCGGCGTGCCCGGCGTGCCCGGCGGCTGCCGGAGGAGGCGCGGGCATCCTGCAATCGACCATCGCCAAGGCTGCCATCGACTGCAGCGGCACGGCAACAGCGAGCAGCGAGAACACGAGGAAACGAAGCAGTCGGCGCACGGCAAAAAGTCTAGTCGATGGGTGACGCCTGAGCCCGGTCACGGGGCATCCTGCGCGCTGCCGACGCAGGCCGGCTGACAGAATCGGCGCCATGAACGCACTTGAGCTCGCCGAACCGGTTCGCCTCACCAGCTTCTCGCACGGCGGCGGCTGCGGCTGCAAGATCGCGCCCGGCGTGCTCGCCGAGATCCTGCGCTCGAGCGCAGGCGGCCTGGTGCCCAGGGAGCTGCTCGTCGGCATCGAGACCGCCGACGACGCGGCCGTCTACCAGCTCAACGACGAGCAGGCGCTGATCGCGACCACCGACTTCTTCATGCCGATCGTCGACGACCCGTTCGACTTCGGCCGCATCGCCGCGACCAACGCGATCAGCGACGTGTACGCCATGGGCGGCAAGCCGATCATGGCGCTCGCGCTGGTCGCCATGCCGATCGACAAGCTCTCGGTCGAGACCATCGGCCAGGTGATCCGCGGCGGCGAGGCGATGTGCCGCCGCGCCGGCATCCCGATCGCCGGCGGTCACACGATCGACTCGGTCGAGCCGATCTACGGCCTCGTCGTGATGGGGCTGGTGCACCCGGGCAAGGTGCGCCGCAACGCCGACGCGAGGGCGGGCGACGTGCTCGTCCTCGGCAAGCCGATCGGCGTCGGCGTGCTGTCGGCGGCGCTGAAGAAGGAGAAGCTCGACGCCGCCGGCTACGCCCGCCTCATCGACACCACGACGCGGCTGAACACGCCGGGCATGGCCCTGGCCGAGCTGCCCGGCGTGCACGCGATCACCGACGTCACCGGCTTCGGTCTCGCCGGCCACGCGCTCGGGCTGGCGCGCGGCGCCAGGCTGGGCATCACCATCGACTGGGCCAAGGTGCCGCTGATCGACGGCGTGGCGGCGATGGCGGGCGACGGCTTCGTCACCGGTGCGTCGGGCCGCAACTGGGCAGGCTACGGCGCCGAGGTGACGCTCGATGAAACGCTGCCGGCGGTCGCGCGCGACCTGCTCAGCGACCCGCAGACGTCGGGCGGGCTGCTCGTCACCTGCGACGAGGCGTCGGTCGCCGACGTGCTCGGCGTGTTTCGCGCCGAGGGCTTCGCGGCGGCCGCGGTGATCGGCCGGGTGATGGCCGGCCCGGTGCGCCTGCACGTGTCCGGTCGATGAACGTGTCCTCGAATGCAGGAGCCCGAGTTCATTCGCTCGACGGCTTGAGGGCCACTGCCGCCGTACTTGTCGTTGTCCATCACCTCGGCATCGCCTCCTTTGCAAGCTCCTTGCGCGGCATGGGGCATTCGATTGCCGGCAATCTCCTCGGTGGTCTGACGGCGTCGGGCGTCGAGCTCTTCTTCGTACTGAGTGCCGTCGTGCTGGCCGCCCCTTATGTGCGCAGCCACCGCTCCCTGAACATCGGCCGTTACGCGGCGCGTCGGTGCCTGCGGCTGTTTCCTCCCTATTGGGCGGCCTGGCTGCTTGCAGGTGCTGCCGTCTGGATGGCCACGCGTTTCCCGACCTGGTGGACCGAGGGGGCCTCGCTGCCAGAGTTCTCATCGCCTGGGTGGCTTGCCCAAGTCGGCATCCTCTATCTGGGCTCACTCAACTACAACTTCGCGTGGTGGAGTCTCACTGTGGAGATGGCCTTCTACGTCCTGCTGCCGGCGTTGATTCCGCTGTTTCGAAGCGGAGGCGCCGAGCGAAGATGGGTTGCCTATGGGGTCTCGGTGGCGGCGGCGGTGCTCGTTGCGCCCGGGGTGGCCGGTCTGCCCATCCTGGGTCTGCTTTCTGCATATGCCTCCTGCTTCGCTGCCGGACTCGTGCTTGCCCGAGGCCCGATAAGCGAGCGAACGGCCATGGGGTTGATGCTGGTGGGCGCAGCCTGGGTCGGGATCTCCGCAATCACCGACAGCTTGAATCCGCACGTCGGCTGGGGCGCGGTGTACTTCGGACTTGTCGCGCGGGCGATGGATCCGACGTCGAGGCTCTGGCGCCTCCTTTCAGGTCACGCCTGGGTCTGGCTGGGCGAGCGGTCGTACTCTCTCTTCCTGGTCCATTTCACCGTGATCGGCCTCGTGTGTCATGCGGTCTCGTATGCGTTCGATTCGAAAACCGTCGGCTATTTCCTTTTGAGTCGCGCACTGTCGATCGCTCTGTCATTGCTTGCGACGGTCTTGCTGTTCCACTTCATTGAACGACGCTTCGCCCATGGCCTCGTGACTGCCGAGGAAGTCTTTCCCTGGCACTTCGAGAAGACGACGCCAGCCGCTGGCAGCGGGGCCTGACGGTCAGGCCAGGGAAGGAAACAGCAGGCGCGCCGAGCGATCGCCTTCGGCCCCGAAAGCGTCTTTCCCGCTGTGCAGACAACTGTGCACATCGCAGACAAGGGCTGGGTCGATGACGGCGGCTGTCTTGGCGATCTCGGCCGCCAAGGCCCGCATCTGCCGGGTCGATTGCCGGATGCGGGCCCGGAAGCCGGCGTTGCCGAGACGCTCGTTGAGGCTGGCATTGAGCGCCGCGAACCAGGGCAGCGAGGCCTGGTCGAGGAACACGGGCGGGCTCGGGTCTTCGCCCTCGGGCCGCGCCGCCGACCACTCACGCAGCAGCTTCTGCACGGCGACATTGAGCGCCTGGCAGTGCGCCAGCTCGGCTTGCAGGTCGGAGAAGGCGCGCAGGTCGGTGATGCGGCGGTGGAAGAAGAACTGGGCCAGCACGCCCCAGTAATAGGTGTAGTCCCAGATCACCTTGACCGGCAGCACGCGTGCGTTGCCGAAGATCGGGTACTGGCCCTGGTAGAGGGCGAGCGTGCTCTCGTAGAAGGAATGGAAGATCTGGTCGTAGAGCTTGGCGTGCGCGCCGAGCGGCCGGCCGGCGCGGTCGCGGCCGACGAGCTCGGTGATGTAGGTGTTGGCAATGGCGATGAAGTCGCTGCCGGGCGAATAGAACGGGTCGAGGAACAGGCCGGCCTCGCCGGTGAGCGCCCAGCGCTCGCCGCTGAAGACCTGCTTGCAGCCGTACGAGAAGCGCTTGAGGAAGGCGAAGTCCTGCAGCTTGTCCCTTTTGCCCTCGAGCTCGTCGAACAGGCGCGGCTGGTGCGCCTCGAGCCAGTCCATCGCCTTGGCGAAGGTGTTCATGCGCTCGAGCGGGTGCAGCCTGGCGTCGGCGACGATGCCGACCGAATGCGACCCGGATGCGAGCGGGATGAGCCAGACCCAGTAGCCGGCGCCGACGAGGTGGTTGGTCGAGAGCCAGCGGGCGGCCGGATCGCAGCGGCCGCGCCAGTCCGGGTCGTCGGACCAGTCGTCGACGGTGATGCGGTCGGCGATGCGGAACCACACGGCATTGGCGTCGTGCCCGTTCGGCTCGGCGAGCTCGAGCTTTTTCTTGATGAGCCCGGCGCGGCCGCAGGCATCGACGAGCCAGCGCGAGCGCACGGTGTGCGCCTGGCCGCGGGCGGTGTAGGTCACTTGGTGGGCGTCGCCCGCTTCGCCGAGTGCGATGTCGCGCACCAGCGCCCCGGCGGCGAAGCGCACGCCGCGCCGCGCCGCTTCCTCGGCGAGGAAGTTCTCGAAGATGCCCCGGTCGATCTGGTAGCTGGGCACGGAGAGAAAACGGCTCGCGCCGATCTCGGTGACCTTGTCGAAGTCGCGGCGGCCCTCGCTCATGAAGAAGCGGAAGCCGAACTTCTTGAGCTGCGCGGTGGCCAGGTGCTCCTTCAGCCCGAGCACCTCGCCGAAGTAGTGCGCGCCGATCTCGACGCTCGACTCGCCGACCTTGTGCGTGGCCACCGGCACCGGGTGGACGCGGCGTTCGAGGACCAGGATGTCGAGGTCGGCGTAGGTCTGCTTGAGCTGGAGCGCGAGCGTCAGGCCGGCGAGGCCGCCACCGGTGATGACGACATCGTGCGCGTCGGTCGAGGTCGGCGAGGTGACGGCGGCGAGGGCGGGAGCAGGCATGCCGCGATCATGCCTGCCGGGCTGTCCGGCCCCCGACGAAGGGTCTCGGCTGGAGCACCAGCGACAGCGATGCGGACAGCGGCAGGGCCAGGGCCAGGTCCAGGGCCGACGACACGGCCGCGCCCGGCCGGGCGAGCGCCTCGAAGAACGGCAGTGCGTCGGCCATGGCGTTGCCGGCCAGGGCCCGGGCCGCCTGCGACTGCAGGGCCGGCCGGACGGCGTCGCCCGGTACCAGCGACCAGGCGAAGGCGGCCAGCGTCCGCTCGCCCGGCTCGGGCGCGATGACGAGCCCGGCGGCGAGCAGGCCCCGGCTCCCGGTGACGGTGGCGAGCGCGCCGGTCGCCTCGACGTCGAAGGCGACGAGCAGCACCGCGCGCCTGTCGGCCGCGCACTGGGTCGCCGCCTCGAGCAGGCCGGCGGCGAAGCTGCAGTCGAAGGCAGTCAGCGCCGTGCTCGCCTCCCGGCAGTCGGTGCCGATGGTCCAGTAGCCGGCCGCGGCGTTGTGCACCGAGTTGTGGAACCGCGTCGGCGAGATGAGCAACGGCTGGTCGGCGAGCGTGCGGCACATGTAGTCGTTGACGCCGAGGTCGCCGTGCGCCGAGGTGA
>CAXSEJ010000127.1:0-7522 GCA_964236395.1 uncultured Rhizobacter sp. | reverse complement strand
CTGCCCCTCACGGTCGCGCCCGTCGCGGCCATCGAACCGCAACGGGCGGGGCCCGCCGACGGGCACGACGCCGCCGCGCGCTGGGCGTCCCGCCTGCACCACGGACCGCCGCGGTCCGCCTGAGCCCGCCTCCTTCGCCGCCACGCTGACGTCGGCGCCCCTTGCCGGCGCCCGTCGCGCGTCGCCTGGCGCCGGTCGACTTGCGGCCGGCGTGCAAGAGACCCGACTCCGGAACGACCATGACCCGCCATTTCCGCGCGCCGAGGCGGCGCGCTCGCGTGCGCCGCCTCGTTGCCGCCGCCGCCTTGATTCACCTGGCCACCCAGGCGGCGGCGCAAGGCGCCACCGACACCCGCACCCTCGACCGCGTGACGGTCACCGGCGGCCGGCCCGCCACGCTGCCGATCGAGATCCCGACCAGCACCGAGAGCGTCACGGGCAAGACCATCGAGCAGTCGATCAACGCCAGCGACGCCGAGGACGCGCTCAAGTACCTGCCGAGCCTCTCGGTGCGCAAGCGCTACATCGGCGACTACGACCACGCGGTGCTGGCGACACGCGCCTCCGGCACCGGCAACAGCGCCCGCTCGCTCGTCTACGCCGACGGCATCCTGCTCTCCAACCTGCTCGGCAACGGCGCCGGCTTCACGCCGCGCTGGGGCCTGGTGACACCGGAGGAGATCGAGCGCGTCGACGTGCTCTACGGGCCGTTCTCGGCCGCCTACTCGGGCAACTCCGCCGGCGCCATCGTCGACTACGTGACGCGCATGCCGGCCCGCTTCGAGGCGCACGCCAAGGTGCAGGGCTTCAGCCAGCGTTACCGTCTCTACGCCACCGACGACCGCTACTCGGGCGGCGAGGGCAGCGCGTCGATCGGCAGCCGGGCCGGCGCGCTTTCGTGGTGGATCGACCTGAATCGCCTGGCCAGCGACGCCCAGCCGATCGGCTTCGTCGTCAAGAACCGGCCGGCCGCATCGAGCGCCGTCGGCACGCCGGTGACCGGCGCCGTGCCGGCGCGCAATCCGCGCGAGGTCGAGGGCGTCGTGCTCGGCACCACCGGCCAGACGCACACCGTGCAGGACCACGCCAAGCTGAAGCTGGCCTACGACGTCGCGCCGGCCTGGCGCGCGACCTACACCCTCGGCGTCTGGACCAACGACGCCGAGCGCGAGGTCGACTCGTACCTGCGCGATGCCGCCGGCCGCACCGTGACCAGCGGCGCCACGCCGCGTGCGATCAACGTCGACGGCCGCAGCTACAGCCTCCTGCCGACCGACTTCGCCGTGACCACGACCGAGATGACGCACGTGATGCACGGCCTGGCGCTGAAGAGCCAGACGCGCGGCACGTGGGACGCGGAGGTCGCGGCCAGCCTCTACACCTATGCCCACGACGTCGTGCGCTCGCAGGTGCCGAACGTCGCGGCGCCGAACGCGGGCGCCGGCGCCGGCCGCATCGCCGACCAGCACGGCACCGGCTGGCACACGCTCTCGGCCAAGGGCATCTGGCGGCCCGAGGGCACGGCCGGCGCCCACCTCGTCGAGTTCGGCGCCGAGCGCGACGCCTTTCGCCTGCGCACGCAGGTGTTCGACACGCCCGAATGGCGCGGCGGCGACCCCGCCGTGCGCTCGTCGGCCTTTGCCGGGCGGACCACGCTGAGCAGCCTGTGGGCGCAGGACGCGTGGCGCTTCGCCGAGGGCTGGCGCACGGTGCTCGGCGCGCGCGTCGAGCGCTGGCACGCCGACGACGGCCTGCTCGCCAACGCCACCACGACGCGAACGTTCGCGCCGCGGAGCGAGGGCGACGTGTCGCCGAAGGCGGCGATCTCCTGGCAGCTCGCCGAGGCCTGGCGGCTGAAGGCCTCGCTCGGCCGGGCGGTGCGCTACCCGACGGTCTCCGAGCTGTTCCAGGGAACGCTCGTGGCCGACGCCATCGTCAACAACGACCCGCTGCTGCGCCCGGAGAAGTCGTGGACGAGCGAGTTGAGCGCCGAGCACGACCTCGCCACCGGCCTGCTGCGCACCACGCTCTTCTTCGAGCGCACGCGCGACGCGCTCTACTCGCAGGTCGACGTCGCCAACGGCGGCACGGTGGCGACGATCCAGAACGTCGACCGCATCCGCACCCGCGGCGTCGAGGCGGCGTGGCAGGGCGACGACGTGCTGGTGCGCGGTTTTTCCGTGAACGGCAGCGTCACCTACGCCGATTCGCGAATCGTCGGCAACGAGCGCTTCCCGGCGAGCGTGGGCCAGCGCCAGCCGCGTGTGCCCGACTGGCGCGCCAGCCTGCTCGCCCGTTACGCGGCGGGCGATCGCTGGTCGACGAGCCTGGGCCTGCGCTACTCCGGCCGCCAGTTCGGCCAGCTCGACAACACCGACACGAACGGCGAGGCCTTCACCGGCTTCAGCCGCTTCTTCGTCGCCGACGTGCGCGTGCAGGTCCGCCTGGCGCCGCAGTGGCGCGTCTCGCTCGGCATCGACAATCTCGGCGCCGAGCGCTACTGGGCGTTTCACCCCTATCCTCAGCGCACGGTCTCGGCCGAACTGCGCTACGACCTCTGACCGGACACCTTCTCGGCCGACACCATGCTCCTGCACCGAACCCTCTTGCGCGGCCTGGCCGCGTCAGTCGCTCTTGCCGCCTGCGCCGGCGCCTGGGCCCACGGCGGCCGCGCCGGCGACGTCGAGATCGGCCACCCCTTCGCCACGCCGAGCCTGGCCGGCACCACGAACGGCGCTGCCTACCTGGCCTCGCTCGACAACACCGGCGCCGCCGCCGACCGGCTGCTGCGCGCGAGCAGCGCCGCGGCCGAACGCGTCGAGCTGCACAGCATGGCCGTCGACGCCCAGGGCGTGATGCGCATGAGAGAGGTCGACGCCATCGAGCTCGCGCCGAAGGCGTCGATCAAGATGCGGCCAGGGACGGGCTTTCACCTCATGCTGATCGGCCTGAAGCAGCCGCTCAAGGAAGGCGCGAGCTTTCCGATGACGCTCGAGTTCGAGCGCGGCGGCAAGGTCGAGGTGAAGGTGGTCGTGCAGGTGCCGAAGCCGCGCGACGGCGCCGCCTCGCACGCGCACTAGCCGCTCCGCCGAGGCGCGTCAGGCGAGGGCGCGCAGGGCCAGCTTGATGCCGGCGCCGACCTCGACGTCGGCCGGCAGCGTCTTCAGCGTCGCCGACGCCTCGCGGTCGCTGTAGCCGAGGGCGATCAGCGCCTGCAGGATGTCCGCCTGCGCGCCCCCGGCCACGCTGGCCGGCGCCGAGACCGCGTCGCCGAGCTTGCCCTTCAGCTCGAGAAGCAGCCGCTCGGCGGTCTTCTTGCCGATGCCCGGCACCTTGATCAGCCGGCCGCTCTCCTGCAGCCCGACCGCCCGCGCCAGCTCGTCGACCGACAGGCCGGACAGGATGGCGAGCGCCGTGCGCGGGCCGACGCCGGAGATCTTCACGAGCAGGCGGAAGGTGGCCCGCTCCTCGTGGCTGAGGAAGCCGAACAGCACCTGCGCGTCCTCGCGCACGACGAAGTGGGTGAGCAGCGTGACCCTCTCGCCGAGCGCGGGGAGGTTGTAGAAGCTGCTCATCGGCACGTCGACCTCGTAGCCGACGCCGCCCACGTCGAGCAGCACCTGCGGCGGCGTCTTGGCGGCGAGGGTTCCGGTGAGGCGACCGATCATGGGCGCGATTATCGAGGCCTGCGGTCCGTGCCGACGGCCCTCGACGCATTGGCGACAATGCCGGCGTGATCCTCCGCCATGCCTTCATTCCGCCCGACAACGCCCGCCTGTCGAACCTCGCCGGCAGCCTCGACGAGCACCTGCGCACCATCGCGGCGGCCTTCGAGGTCAAGATCCAGCGCCGCAACGAGTCGTTCCGCGTCGAGGGCCTGCGCGACCGCGCCGAGCGCGCCGTCGCGCTGTTGCAGCAGCTCTACGGCCGGGCCGCCCGACCGATCGGCGCCGAACAGCTCGACCTCGCCATCCGCGAGGCGATGAGCGACGACGGCACCCGTGCCGAGCCGGCCGCAGCCGGTGCCGACGCAGCGCCCGAGGCCGACCTGCGCCTGCGCACGCGCCGCGCCGACCTGGCGGGCCGCACCGGCAACCAGATCGCCTACCTCAAGCACATCCTCGGCCACGACATCACCTTCGGGATCGGCCCGGCGGGCACGGGCAAGACCTACCTCGCCGTCGCCTGCGCGGTCGACGCGCTCGAGCGCAACGCGGTGCAGCGCGTCATCCTCACGCGCCCCGCGGTCGAGGCCGGGGAGCGGCTCGGCTTCCTGCCCGGCGACCTGGCGCAGAAGGTCGACCCGTACCTGCGCCCCCTCTACGACGCGCTGTCCGAGCTGATGGGCCTGGAGCGCGTCGGCAAGGCGTTCGAGAAGGGCGCGCTCGAGGTCGCGCCGCTCGCCTTCATGCGCGGCCGCACGCTCAACCACGCCTTCGTGATCCTCGACGAGGCGCAGAACACGACGCCCGAGCAGATGAAGATGTTCCTGACCCGCATCGGCTTCGGCGCCAAGGCGGTGATCACCGGCGACACGAGCCAGATCGACCTGCCCAAGGGCACGGTGTCGGGGCTGGTCGACGCCGAGCGCGTGCTGCGCGGCGTCAAGGGCATCGCGACCACCCGCTTCACCTCGGCCGACGTGGTGCGCCACCCGCTGGTCGCCCGCATCGTCGAGGCCTACGACGCGGCCGGCGAGCGGTCGTGAAGCTGGCGCTGTCGCTTCAGTTCGCCGACGTCCGCCACCGTGATCTGCTGAAGCACGCCCGCGTCGGGCGCTGGCTGCGCGCCGCACTGAACCGGCCGGCGACCCTGACCGTGCGCTTCGTCGACGATGAAGAGGGCCTCGTTCTCAATCGCGACTTCCGCCAGGGCGACCACGCCACCAACGTCCTCACCTTCGCCTACGACACCGAACCCGAGGTCGTCGCCGACCTCGTGCTCTGCGCGCCGGTGGTCGAGCGCGAGGCCGGCGAGCTGGGCGTCACCCTCGAGGCCCACTACGCCCACCTGCTCGTGCACGGCGCCCTGCACGCCCAGGGCCTCGACCACAGCGACGAGGTCGAGGCGGCGGGCATGGAAGCGCGCGAGACCGAGGTGCTCGCCGGGCTCGGCTTCGCCGACCCCTACGCCGGCCGGCGCGGCGCGATCGCTCCGGCGACGTGACGGCAGTGCGGTCGCGATCGGCCGCACATTCGCCACCGTGATCGCCGGCGCGGAGCCGGAAAAGTCTAGGTCGGCTCGACCGGCCGACCGCGCGCCGGCCACATCACCGAGGCGATGGCGACGAGCACCAGGACGATCGCCGCGCCGTCCTGCCAGTGCAGCTTCTCGCCGAGCCACCAGGCGCCGGAGAGCGTGCCGAGCACCGGGATGAGCATGACCGACATGCTCGAGGCCACCGGTGGAAGGGTGCGGGCCAGGATGATCCATATCGGCTGGGCGAAGCCGAAGATGAGGACCGCGTTGAAGGCCACCGCCCAGCTCGTGGCGCGGCCCGGCACGGCCCAGAGGTGGCGCTCGAACAGCAGCGTGCCGACGGTCATGACGACGGTGGTCGCGGCGGTCATCCAGAACACGATGGCCAGCGTCGGCGCGGCGATGGCGGTGCGCCGCATCTGCTGCGTGCCGAGCGCCCACACGGCGGCGGCGAACAGCATGCCCAGGGCGGCGACCGGCTTGCCCGCGAAGCTGCCGAACTCGTGCCAGAGCAGCAGCGAGACGCCGAGCGCCGCAGCGGCGATGCCGGCCACGTGGCGCGTCTTCAGCCGCTCGCCGAACACCGCCACGCCCCAGAGCGCCGAGAAGATCGGCATGGTGTAGCCGAGGATGGCCGCGCGGCCCGACGAGAGCGCCTGCACGGCGAGGATCGCCAGCACGTGCCAGACGATCATGTTGGTGAGCGACAGGCGGGCGAGCTCGCGCCAGTCGCTGCGGCGGATGGCAAAGGGCACGCGCTGCACGCGCAGCACCGACCACAGCACGGGCAAGCCGAACCACATCGACAACGCGCGGAAGGCCAGCGGCGGGAAGCCGGACACGCCGGTCTTCATCACCGGCCAGTTCAGGCCCCAGACCAGGGTGAGGACGGCGAGCAGCGCGAGCTGGTGGCGGTTGAAGGCGAACTGGCTCAACGCAGGTAGCGCTTGCGCCAGAAGTAGACGCTGAGGCCCGCACCGACGGCCAGCAGCACGCCGGAAATGATCCAGAAGCCGGTGCGGCTGTGAATCAGCGGCAGGCCTTCGAAATTCATGCCGAAGAAGCCCGTCACCAGGTTGAGCGGCAGGAAGATCGCGGTCAGCGTCGTCAGCGTGCGCATGATCGTGTTGGTGCCGTTGCTCTGCTCCGAAAAGTGCATCTGCACCGCCGTCTCCGACGACGACTCGAGCCGGCGCACGTGCGAGAGCACGCGCTCGATGTGCTCGAGCACGTCGCGCGAGCGCACCCGCAGCTGCTCGCGCTCGCGCCGGGCGGCGGCGTCTTTTTCGGCCGGCCATTCCTCGAGCGAGTCGAGCCACTCGGTGACGGCGGCACGCTGGTCCTCGCAGGTGTCTTCGAGCAGGTGCAGGGCGTTGCGGGAATCGAGAAGGCGCCGCCAGCCGCCGCGTGCGCCCTGGCCGCTGAACAACTGCTGCTGCTGGTCGTCGAGGCGCTTGCCGAGCAGGCGGCGCAGCTCGAGGAAGCTGTCGACCATGTGGTTCACCATCCGCAGCATCAGGTCGGCCGGACTGGTCGGCATGCGGGTGTTGGCCCGTCCCTCGAAGCCGCCGCCGACATGGCTTTCCAGGCGCTGGGCGAAGAAATCGCGCACCTGGCAGTCGGACGGGTGCACGGTCAGCAGGACGCGGTCGAACACCGCGAAGCCGACTGCGCCGGTGTCGATCATGTCGATCGCCGACGCGCTCGCGGCCAGCGAGGTGGACGACGCGGCGGTCGCGCCCGCCGGCTCGGTCGGCGCCGGCTCGATCACGCCGGCGGCGAGGCGGCGAAAGACGAGCAGGTCGTACGCCGAGGTGTAGTCGAAGGTCGACGGCAGCTGCGCATTGAGCAGGTCGGAGACGTGAAGCTCGAAGAGCTGGGCGCCGGTCCAGCGCAGCAGAAACGCCTGCACCTCGACGAGCGACTTCTCGAATTCGGACCGCGTGCAGGCGATCCAGAGGTAGCCGCGCTTCGGGATCTCGGCCGGCTGGGCGGCGAGCTCCGCGAAGCGGTCGCCGACGATGTGGAACACGCGCACCGGCGGCGTCATGCTCGACTCATTGCGCACGGTTCAGCGCGCGCGCGGCCTCGAGCGCGAAGTAGGTGAGCACGCCGTCGGCGCCGGCTCGCTTGAAGGCGGCCAGCGACTCCAGCATCACCGCGTCGTGGTCGAGCCAGCCGCGCTCGGCCGCGGCCTTCAGCATCGCGTACTCGCCGCTCACCTGGTAGGCGAAGGTCGGAACGCGGAATTCGTCCTTCACGCGGCGAACGATGTCGAGGTAGGGCATGCCGGGCTTGACCATCACCATGTCGGCGCCCTCGG
>CAXSEJ010000126.1:0-7578 GCA_964236395.1 uncultured Rhizobacter sp. | reverse complement strand
GTGGGTGCGCCACGCGGTGCATGGGTCGGCGTGCGCCATGAATGGCTTTGACGCGGCGGCTTGTCGACGCCTTCGTCCAGGTGCTCGACGACCTGCGTGGCCCGGATGGCATGACCTAAAATTTGCGTCCGACCCACGCTGGAGCGCCACATGTCGATGGCCGACCGAGACGGCAAGATCTGGATGGACGGCGCGCTCGTCGACTGGCGCGACGCCAAGGTTCATGTCCTCACCCACACGCTGCACTACGGCTGCGGCGCCTTCGAGGGCGTGCGCGCCTACGACACGGTGAACGGCACGGCGATCTTTCGCCTTCTCGAGCACACCCAGCGCCTCTTCAACAGCGCCAAGATCCTGCGCATGAAGATTCCCTTCTCGTTCGAGGAAGTCGCCGAGGCGCAGCGCACCGTCGTGCGCGAGAACGCGCTGAAGTCGTGCTACCTGCGCCCGCTGACCTGGATCGGCTCCGAGAAGATGGGCGTCTCGCCCAGGGGCAACACCGTGCACCTGATGGTCGCCGCCTGGCCCTGGGGCGCCTACCTCGGCGAGGAGGGCCTGAAGCGCGGCATCCGCGTCAAGACCTCGAGCTACACCCGCCATCACGTCAACATCACGATGACCCAGGCCAAGACGGTGTCGAACTACACCAACTCGATCCTGGCCAACATGGAAGCCACCGACGACGGCTACGACGAAGCGCTGCTGCTCGACGCCAGCGGCTTCGTCAGCGAAGGCGCGGGCGAGAACCTGTTCATGATCAAGAAGGGCGTCGTCTACACGCCCGACCTCTCGGCCGGCGCGCTCGACGGCATCACCCGCAACACCATCCTCGCCATCTGCGGCGACCTCGGCCTGAAGCTGGTCGAAAAGCGCATCACCCGCGACGAGGTCTACATCTGCGACGAGGCCTTCTTCACCGGCACCGCCGCCGAGGTCACGCCGATTCGCGAGCTCGACCGCATCGAGCTCGGCGCCGGCTCGCGCGGCCCGATCACCGAGAAGATCCAGAGCGCGTTCTTCGACATCGTCAACGGCCGCAATCCGAAGTACGCCGAGTGGCTGACGAAGGTGGCAGGGTGACACCGAGCGACGGCACGACGAGCACGGTCGAGCTGCTGGCGAGCGAGCTGCAGGGGCCGGGCGTGGTGTTCTGCCCGAACCCGCGCATGCCGCTCTGGAGCAACCACCCGCGCGTGTTCATCGACGTGGCCACGGCCGGCGTCGGCAAGTGCCCGTACTGCGGCACCGAGTACCGGCTGAAGGCCGGCGAGAAGGTCGCTTCCTCGCATTGACGCCGGCGGCGATGACGCGCTCGCTCGTTGTCGCGCCGCAATGGATCGGCGATGCGGTGATGGCCGAGCCGCTGCTCGCCCACCTGTCGGCACGCGGCGAGCGGCTCACCGTGGCTGCCCTGCCCTGGGTGGCTCCCGTGTGCCGGGCCATGGCGTCGGTGGCCGAGGTCGTGGAATTGCCGTTCGCGCACGGTCGGCTCGACCTCGTCGGCCGTCGTGCGGTCGCTGCCGGCTGGCGTGGCCGCTTCGACGCCGCTTATGTGCTGCCCAATTCCATCAAGGCGGCGCTCGCCCCGTGGCTCGCGGGCATCCCGTTGCGCGTGGGCTACGACGGCGAAGGGCGGCGGCTGCTGCTCAATCGGCGCTTGCGCAGCCCCGCGGGCCGGCCGCCGATGGTCGCCTTCTACGGCGCGCTGGCCGGGCCGGCGTTCGACGCTGGCGCGCTGCCGCGCCTGCACCTCGAGGCTGCCGAGCGCAACGCCGCCCGCATCGGCGCCGGCCTGACCGAGCCGTTCTGGGCCGTCGCCCCGGGTGCCGAGTACGGACCGGCGAAGCGATGGCCGGCCGGCCGCTATGCCGCGCTCGCCCGCTCGCTCCACGACCTCGACGGCACGGTGGTCGCGCTGCTCGGCTCAGCCGGAGAGTCGGCGCTCTGCGAAGAAATCGCCGCCCTGGCGCCCGGCGCCTGCAAGGCGCTCGCGGGCAAGACCACGCTGCATGAAGCGATGGCGCTGATCGCCGCCGCGCGCGGGCTGGCCAGCAACGACTCCGGCCTGATGCACGTCGCGGCCGCCTTCGGCGTGCCCCAGGTCGCGGTGTTCGGCTCGACCAGCCCCGAGCACACGCCGCCGCTGAACGTCCACGCCCGGGTCGTGTGGCTGAAGGACGAACTCGTGCTCGGTTGCATTCCGTGCTTCGACCGCGTCTGCCGCTTCGGCGACACGCTCTGCCTCGACAGCGTCATGCCCGAGCGCGTCGAGGCGGCGCTGCGCGACGCCGAGCTGGCTCAGAGGGAGAACTTGCCCGCGTAGACGATCGGCCCGGTCGGCGCGCCGCTCGGCGAGCCACCGACCGGCTCGACGGTGACGGCGAGCGTCTCGGCACCGGCCAGCACCCTGGCCCGGAGGGAGACGGTGCCGCTGCCGCCCGGCAGCAGCCCGAGCGAGCGCGGCGCGCCCTGGACGGGCACGGCCCAGAGCTCGAGCGAACGGCCGGCCGGGGCGGAGACCGGCAGCACCGGCCGGGTGACGAGCGTGGCGCCATCGCCGCTGATGCTGGCGACGATCGCGCCGGCCTGCGGCCCGCCCGCGGCGCGCCCGGTGGCGGCAAGGACGACGACGACCGGGGGCGGCACGGCGCGCGGGTTGGCGAGCAGCACCGCGAAAGCGATCGCGGCGGTACTTGCCAACGCCGACAGTCCGCGCCAGAACGACAGACGCGACCACGCGCCCGACGACGACGACTTCGCGCTGCTGCCCTGGCCCCCGCCGATGCGTTCGGAGATGCCGCGCCACACCTCGCCGGAAGGCTGGACGAGCGCGAGCGACGCGCTCAGCGGCATCAGCCGCTCGTTCCAGTCGCGCACGGCGCTGCGCAGCCGGGGGTGCGCGGGCAGCAAGGCCTCGAAACGGCGCCGGGCGGCGCCGCGCAGCGTGCCGACCACGTACTCGGCGGCCAGCGCGTCGGCGAGCTCGGGGCGGCTGTAGTCCATGGCGATGGGCGCTCGGCCGGGTCAGTCGGCACGCAGCACGCCGTCGCGCTGGGCGGCGCCCTGCAGGCACGACCGGAGCGTGAGCAGCGAACGGCGGACCCACGACTTCACCGTACCGAGCGGCTGGCGCAACTGCAACGCCACCTCGGCATGGCTGAGGCCCTGGTAGAAGGCCATGGCCACGCTCTGCCGCTGCAGGGCCGGGAGCTGGTCCATGCAGGCGGCGAGCGAGCGCGCTTCGCTGGCCCGGCTCAGCAGATCGAGCGGGCCGGGCGAGTCGTCGGCCACGGTGTCGTACACGCTTTCATCCTCCCGGTCGCTGCCATCGGCGGCGGGCCCGAGGGTGCGCAGTTGCGGCTGCGTCCGCTGGCGACGCAGGCTGTCGATGGCCCGGTTCCGGGCGATGCTTGTCAGCCAGGTGAGTGGTTGGCTCTGCGCCGCGTCGAAACTGCTCGCCGCGCGCCAGACATTGACGTAGACCTCCTGGAGGATGTCTTCGGCCTGGCCGCGGTCCCGGTTGATACGCAGCACCACCGCGAGCAGATGCGAGCTTGTCTTCTCGTAGAGCGTGGCAAAAGCCGCACGATCGCCGAGACTGGACCGGGACAGCAGCCGCGACAGATCCAGGCTGCGCTCGGACCATTCGCTGAGGGTTCTTGCCATGACTGCGTGCGCGGGCGTTCCTACAATTCCAGCGCCCGGAAGGTTAACCGAAGAGCTTCGATGGCCCGCACCAAGCCGCCCGCCCCCACGCCCGCCTCGGCCGACGATGTCGAGCTCGAGCTCTACGCCGCCATGCAGGCCGGCGACATCGGGCGCCTGATGGCCGTCTGGTCCGACGACGACGAGATCGCCTGCGTCCACCCCGGCGGCCGGCGGCTGGTCGGCGCCGCGGCGATCCGCACTGCGTTCGAGGCCATGTTCGCGAATGGCCCGATCGCGGCCGAGCCGTACCGCGTGCGCCGGCTCGATTCGCATTCGAGCGCCGTGCACAGCGTCCTCGAGCGCGTGGCCGTGAAGTCGGCCGCAGGCAGCGAGCAGTTCGCCTGGGTGCTGGCGACCAACGTGTACGTCAAGTCGGGGCAAGGCTGGCGTCTGGTCGCGCATCACGCCAGCCCCGGTTCCGCCGACGAGGTGCAAGAGGTCGCCGAGACGGCCGCGACGCTGCATTAGTGGTCGCCGACTTCCGGACGCCGCGCTGGCTGCCCGGCGGCCATGTCCAGACGATCTGGCCGGCGTTGTTCAGCCGTCGCTTCGTCGCCGGCGCCGGGCCGGCGTTCCGGCGCCAGCGATGGCGCACGCCCGACGCCGACTTCGTCGATGTCGACTGGCTCGGCGACGACCCGGCCGCGCCGCTGCTCGTGCTGTTTCACGGTCTGGAGGGCTCGTCGTCCAGCCACTACGCGCAGGCCTTCGCGGTCGAAGCGGCGGAGCGGGGCTGGCGCTTCGCACTGCCTCACTTTCGCGGCTGCTCCGGCGAGATCAACCTCGCGCCGCGCGCCTACCACTCGGGCGACCATGAAGAGGTGGCGTGGATGCTGGCGCAGTGTCGCGAGCGCCACCGCGGGCCGATGCTCGCCGTCGGCGTCTCGCTCGGCGGCAACGCGCTGCTGCGCTTCGCCGAAGAGGCGGGCGATGCGGCGGCGGCGAGCCTGCGGGCACTGGCCGCGATCTCGGCGCCACTCGATCTCGCCGCCGGTGCGCATGCCATCGGCCGGGGGTTCGGCCGCCAGGTCTACACCCGCATGTTCATGCGCACGATGAAGGCCAAGGCCTTCGTCAAGCTGAGCCAGCATCCGGGCCTGTTCGACGCGCGCCGCATGCACGCCGCTGGCGACCTGCGCGACTTCGACGAGATCTTCACCGCTCCGCTGCACGGTTTCGCCGGTGCCGACGACTACTACGCCCGCGCCTCGGCCGGCCCGCAGCTGGCACGCATCCGCGTCCCTGCCCTGGTGCTCAACGCCCGCAACGACCCCTTCCTGCCTGAAGCCGCACTGCCTCGCCTCGGCGACGTCGGCGACTTCGTCACCCTCTGGCAGCCGGCGCACGGTGGCCATGTCGGCTTCGCCGGCGGCGCCTGGCCGGGTCACGTGCAGGAGCTGCCCAGGAGCGTGTGCCGCTGGCTCGCCGATCGGCTCTGAAACGGCAGAATCCGACGATGGACGCGATCGTCGAAGCGGCACTGAAGAAGTGGCCCAACGTGCCGCATTGCCACGGCTGGCTGGCGCTCGATGCGCGCGGCGACTGGTACATGCGCGACGACCGCACGCAGGCGGCCGGAGTCTTCCCGCGCGTCAAGGGCAGCCGCATCGAGCACGAGAAGCTGCGCGACTTCATCGCCCGCAACTACCTGGCCGACGAGCGCGGCCGCTGGTTCTTCCAGAACGGCCCGCAGCGGGTTTACGTCGAGCTCGAGGCTGCGCCCTTCGTGTGGCGGCTGGAGGCCAAGGCCGGCGCGGCACCCACCCTCACCAGCCACCACGGGGCGGCGGCGGTGTTTGGCTCGGCGCACGTCGACGAAGCCGGTCGGCTCTTCATCGCCGCCGACCTCGGCTTCGGCCTCGTCCACACGCTCGACATCGAGGCGGCGGCCGATGCCATCGAGCACGGCCGCTGGCAGCCGGAGCCGGTGCGCTTCGCCGCCCTGCCCGAGCGCTTCGGCTACCGGCTCAGCCCACAGGCCGACCTGGCCGATCAGCTGCCGTAGAAGACGTAGTCGGCTTCATAGGCCACCTGCTGGCGTTGGCCCTTGCCGGCAGCGTCGCAGGTCGTCGCGGGTGCCACGCCGCCCTTGGTGTTGACGCGCTGGACGTAGTTCACGCCCGTCATCGCGCCCGCACCCATGGCCGGGTCGGCCTTGACCAGCTGCATCGGGATGTTGCCGGGCGCAGACGGCGCGACCGCGACCTGCTTGCCGGTGATCTTCGAGCCGTCGTTCGATTCCCACGTGGGGCCGGCGTAGTACTTGCCGACGGTGCGCTTGTCGGCGGAGTACAGCGTCGCGACCGGGCCGACCAGCGCCCACTCGTACTGGCCCGCGGCGGCGGTTTTCTCGCGGCATTCGTAGGTCAGCATGCCGACGCCGGTGGCGGCCATCTTCATGTTCTGTCCGGCCGGCACGCGCACCGCTTCTGGCAGCGACGCGTTGTCGACCTTCGTCATCATCGGGCTCGTCGCGCAGGCCGACAGCAGCGCGGCGGTGCCGAGCAGGGCAAGAATGGGTTTCATGGGCGGAAGGCTCCTCGAGGGGTGGTCATGGAAGGCGAATGCGGGCGACGCCGGACACGGCGACACACGAGCCACTACGCACGACACTACGCACGAGCACCCGCCGCAGATGCAGGCGGGCGCCGACCCGTTACTTCGAGGCGTTCACCATGAACGTGACGACCGTCTTGATGTCGGCGTCGCTCGCGTTGGAACCGCCCTTCGGCGGCATCGCGCCCTTGCCCTTGATGGCGCTGGCGGTCAGCGCATCGATCCCCTGCGGGACACGCGAAGCCCAGGCCGCCTTGTCGCCCACCTTCGGCGCACCGGCCACGCCGGCAATGTGGCAGGCGCTGCAGATCTGGGTGTAGAGCGCCGGCGCGGCGGCCGCGGCGGCTGCCGGCTTGGCGGTGCTGCCGGCATTGGCCATCGCCGTGGCCGGCGTCGTCGCCGCCGCCACGATCTGGCCCGGTGACTTGCCAGGAACGGCTTCCGGCACGGCGTCGCGAACCTGCGCGTTCAGGCCGGCGCTCGGTGTGGCTTCGGGCCGGCCGGCGTTCGCGTCACCGCGTGGCGCCGAGGCGCTCACCTCGACGACCGTCGCCGCCGGCATGCTCGGTTCGGCGAACCGGGCGCCCGCCTGGCCCGTCAGGTAAACGACGGCGCGACCGATCTCGTAATCGCTGAAGTCGCCGCCACCCTGCGGCGGCATCTGGCCCTTGCCGTGGATCGCCGAGTTGGCGAGCGCGTCGTAGCCGGTCTTGATGCGCGGCGCCCAGGCGGCAGCGTCGCCGACCTTGGGGGCGCCGAGCGCGCCGCTCGTGTGGCACGCCGTGCACTGGGCGGTGAAGACCTGCTCGCCGGTCTTCATCGACGTCGGATCGGCGGCGTCGCGGATCTCGACGATGCCGACCGGGTGAACGCGGGCGGTGATCGAGGCGTCGGTGAAGGCGTTGCTGCCGGCGGCCGGGCGCTTGGCCGAAGTGACGAACATCACCAGAAGGACGATGCCGAAGATCGGCACCACGAATGCGTACAGGACGGCGAGGATCAGCTGCTTTGGCGTCTTGATGGGGCCTTCGTGCGGGCCGTCGATGTCATTCGGTTCGTGCGCTTCGGTCATCAAATCCTCGGGGGCATATGCAGCGACGAGCGGTCGGTGGCACCCGGGCCACCGCCAAGAAACCGCTTCGCGTCGAACCGGAAATTATAGGGCCCGACCCCTGCGCAGCCCGGTCCGGCGTGGTGCTCGCGGATAGAATGCGAGCCCGCTGCGCCCGTAGCTCAATGGATAGAGTACTGCCCTCCGAAGGCAGGGGTTGCAGGTTCGATACCTGCCGGGCGCACCATCCATTGCAACGAAAC
>CAXSEJ010000125.1:0-7591 GCA_964236395.1 uncultured Rhizobacter sp. | reverse complement strand
CGACCTGGCGGTTGAACTGCATGAACACGTTGTTCCAGATCTCGATGTAGCGGTCACCGTCCTCTCCGGGCGAGCCCGGCGGGCCGCCTGCGACCTCCGGGCCGTGGTCGTAGAAGATCTCGCTGCACGGGCCGCACGGCCCCGTGTCGCCCATCATCCAGAAGTTGTCGGAGAGGTAGCGCCCGCCTTTGTCGCCGATGCGCACGATGCGCTCGGCCGGCAGGCCGATGTCGTCGAGCCAGATGTCGTAGGCCTCGTCGTCCTCGGCGTAGACCGTGGCCCAGAGCTTGTCCTTCGGCAGCTTGTAGACCTCGGTCAGCAGTTCCCAGGCGAAGGCGAGCGCGTCTTTCTTGAAGTAGTCGCCGAAGCTGAAGTTGCCCAGCATCTCGAAGAAGGTGTGGTGCCGCGCCGTGTAGCCGACGTTCTCGAGGTCGTTGTGCTTGCCGCCGGCGCGGATGCACTTTTGCGAGGTGGCGGCGCGCACGTAGGGCCGCGTGTCGAAGCCGAGGAACACGTCCTTGAACTGGTTCATGCCGGCGTTCGTGAACAGCAGCGTCGGGTCGTCGCCCGGCACCACCGGGCTCGAGGCCACGACGGTGTGTCCCTTCGAGGCGAAGAAGGCGAGGAAAGTCGAGCGGATGTCGGAGACGGTCATGGCGCGATTGTCCGGCACATCGCATCGCCCGGCATGGCGCCGGCCGCCCCGCGGCCCGGTCAGGCGCCGTCGTCGTTGGCGGCGATGCGCGGGCCGCCTCCCGCGGCCCGGGCCGCGGCCGGCCCGCTCCGCCCGAGCGCAGGTGCGGCGGCGGCGAGCGCGGTGGCGCGATGCAGCAGCCGCTCGGCGTCGGTGCCGTCCTGCGGATAGCGGGAGATGCCGAGCGCGACGGCGACGTCGCGGTCGACGCCGGCCACCATCGTCGGAGCGACGAGCGCGGCCACCAGCTTGTCGGCGACGCGCTCGGCATCGCCGGGTGAGAGCAGCGATCCGAGCAGCACGGCGAAGCCGTCGCTGTCGAGCGCCGCGACCACGTCGCTGGCGCGCACGCCGGCGCGCAGGCGCACGCCGAGCTTGCGGCGCAGGGCGTCGATCTCGGTGTTGTCGAGCCCCGGCCGGATCGACAGGCCTTCGATCCGCAGCGCCACCACGGCCATCGGCGCCGGCTCGCGCTCGCGCAGCGCGAGCAGCTGGCTCAAGTGCTCGACGAGCTGCCGGCGGTGCGGCAGGCCGGTGTTCGGGTCGGTCGAATACAGCGCCGACCGGCCCGCGTCGCGGCGCCGGCGCTGCACGGCGAAGCGGATGCGGCGAACCGTCGATGGCGCCTTCGACTCGTCGCGACCGATCACGTCGTCGGCACCACGCTGCAACCAGGCATCGGCAAGGGCGGCGTCGGCATCGCGCAGGACCACGACCAGGGCGCTGCGCTCCGCCAAGGCGGCGAGCTCGGCGACGGTGGGCACCGGCCCGTCGCCGTCGATCGCGACCGCATCGACGGCGTCGCCACCTGCGAGCTGCCGCGCGGCGGCGGCAAGATCGGTCGCGACGACGACCTCGACTCCCGGTCCGGGCGCCACCGGCAGGGCACCAGCGATGCTCAGGACGCGCAGCGGCGTGTCAGGCATGGGCGAGCGGCGGTTGCAGGGTCATGCACGACGCCACGAACCACCCGCGGCAAAGTCGGCCGCGTGGAGCGGGTGAGGGGAATCGAACCCCTGTATGAAGCTTGGGAAGCTGCCGTTCTGCCATTGAACTACACCCGCATCGGGCGTCACTATACGTGCAGCCCGACGCGACCAGCGCAGGACTCGAGCCCCGTTCTTGCCGAGCCTCTTCGCCCTTTTAGAAATGCGATGACGGGCCGCGAATTGAAGAAGACGAACGCGCGCCGGCAGAAGTCGTCGCGCTCCCGGGGCAGGATCTGGCGCTTGTGAAAGCCCGCGCAGCCGCTTTCGAACACCCGGTCGGACGGCCGGGCGTCGCGTGGAAAATGGCTGATCAGGCCGCGGACGAGGTCGAGCGGCAAAAGGTTCTCGATGACGATGTGCGGGAACGGTTCGGCGAAACAGTATTCCGCGTCAAGCGATTCGCCGATTTCGCGGGTGCGGCTCGGGTCGTCGCCATGACGAACCTGCCGCCGCTGCACCGGCTGCGCAGCTTCGTCGTGCGGGCCGGCCGCCTCGGCCCGGGGCAGGCACGTGCCCTCGCCGACCTCGGCCCGGCGTTCGTGCTGCCGGCATCGAGCGAGCCGTTCGACGCCGCCGCGGCGTTCGGCCGGACCGCGCCGCTGGTGCTCGAGATCGGCTTCGGCATGGGCACCGCGACGGCGGCGATCGCCGCAGCGCACCCGGACGTCGACTTCCTCGGCGTCGAGGTGCACCCGCCCGGCGTCGGCGCGTTGCTCAAGCTGATCGGCGAGCGTGGCCTCAGCAACGTCCGCATCCTGCAGGACGACGCCGTCGAGGTGCTCGACCAGCGGATCGCGGAAGCGTCGCTCGCCGGCGTCAACATCTTCTTTCCCGACCCGTGGCACAAGAAGCGACACCACAAGCGGCGCCTCATCCAGGCGCCGCTGGTCCGCCTGCTGGCGAGCCGCCTGGCGTCGGGCGGGGCCTTGCACTGCGCCACCGACTGGCAACCCTACGCCGAGCAGATGCTGGCCGTGCTGTCGGCCGAGCCGCTGCTCGCCAACACCTGCGCCGGCTACGCGCCGCGACCGGCGTCCCGGCCGCTGACGAAGTTCGAGCAGCGCGGCATGAACCTCGGCCACGGCGTCCGGGACCTCGTCTTCACCCGCGTGGGAGGCTAGCCGCTCCAGTCGACGACGCCGCTCCAGGCCGTGGCCAAAACGACGATGCCGAAGGCGATGCGGTACCAGGCGAAGGGGGTGAAGTCGTGGCTCGAGATGTAGCGCAGCAGCCAGCGCACGCACACCCATGCAGCGAGAAACGAAAACAGCAGGCCGACGCCGAACGTCGGCAGGTCCGCCGCCGACAGCAGCGCCCGCTCCTTCCAGAGGCTGTACAGGCCGGCGCCGATCAGCGTGGGGATCGACAGGAAAAAGCTGAATTCGGTCGCCGCCTTGCGCGACAGGCCGAGCAGCATGCCGCCGATGATGGTGGCGCCCGAGCGGCTCGTGCCCGGCACCAGCGCCAGGCACTGGCACAGGCCCACGCCGAGGGCGTCGATCGGCCGCATCGCGTCGACGCTGTCGATGCGCGGCGTGCTCTTGCGGCGCTCCGCCCACAGGATGATCAGGCCGCCGACGATGAAGGTCGTGGCCACGACCAGCGGCGTGAACAGATGCGCCTTGATCGCCTTGCCGAAGAGCAGGCCGAGCACCACCGAGGGCACGAAGGCGACGCCGACGTTGACGGCGAAGCGGCGCGCCGTGGCGTCGCTGCCGATGCCGGCGAGGGTCGACCGCAAGCGCTCCCGGTAGACGATCATGACGGCGAAGATGGCGCCGGTCTGGATCGCGATCTCGAACACCTTGCTCTTCTCGCCCGAGATGCCGAGCAGCGAGCCGGCGAGGATGAGGTGGCCGGTCGAGGAGATCGGCAGGAACTCCGTGAGCCCCTCGACGATGCCCATCAGGGCGGCCTTGACGAGAAGCACGAGATCCATGGTGGCGACAGGCGGCAAAGCCGCGCATCTTAGGGCCTGCTAACGCGGCAGCAGCGCGATCGAGAGGCCCGCCGCCGTGACCTCGATCGGCCCCGGCACGACCCGGGCCGCGGCCAGGCGATCGGTGTCGCGCGCGCTCAGCACGTAGAGCGGCTGGCGGGCCAGCCAGGCCTCGACGAGCGGCCGGGCGAGCCGGTCGACCGTGCGTTCGAGCGCCGCCGGCAGGCCGTCGAAGCGGGTCCGCTCGACCCGCACGTCCACCGGCTTGATGCTGTGGCTGGCCTCGTCGTACGCCAGGCCGTGGCTGACCGCGAGGACGCCGACGAGCGGCCGGCCGAAGAGTCGCTCGCCGCCGCTCGCTTCGCATTCCACGACCACGCGGTTGGCCTCCGGCTGCAGCGTCAGGCGCGGCACCGCGATGGTCAGCTCGATGCCGTCGGCGAGCTTGCGCACGATCGGGAAGCGCTCGGCGAGCGCGGCCTGCAGCCGCTCGACCGGGATGTCGATCCGGCGCGGCGCCAGCAGCTGCACACAGCCGGCGAGCGCGCCGGTCGCGACGGTGACAAGCAAGACCCGGCGGCGGGTGAAAACGGGTGTCATGGCGGCATTCTCGGCGTCATACACTACTGACCCGTCAGTCATTATTGTTCGCCGATGCCGACCCCCGTCGCCAGCACGCCGCTCCGCCAGCGCCGCAAGGAAGCGCGCCCGCAGGAGCTGCTCGACGCGGCGCTCGAGCTGTTCGTGGCGAAGGGTTTCGCGGCCACGCGGTCCGAGGAAGTGGCGGCCCGCGCGGGCGCTTCGAAGGGCACGCTCTACCTCTACTACCCGAGCAAGGAAGAGCTGCTCAAGGAGGTGATCCGGCACAACGTGGTCAACGAGATCGCCGAGGGCGTGGAGATCATCCGCGCCTTCGAAGGCTCGACCTCCGAGCTGCTCGCGATGATCCTGCGGCTCTGGTGGCAGCGCGTCGGCGAGACCCGGGCCTCGGGCATCCTCAAGCTGATGATGTCGGAGGTGCGCAACTTTCCGGAGTTCGCCGAGTTCTATGGGGACGAGGTGACGACGCCGTGCGACCGCATGCTCGGCGAGCTGGTGCAGCGCGGCATCGACCGCGGCGAGTTCCGCGCCGTGCGGGTGGCCGACGTCGCCCATGCGCTGGTCGCGCCGCTCCTGTTCCTGGTGATGAACAAGCACTCGCTCGGCGCCTGCTCGGCCGCGGCACGACTGGACCCCATCGCGGTGATCGAGGCCCACATCGACCTCGTGCTGCACGGCCTCGAGCGTCGCCCGGCCGCCGCCGCGAAGAAGGCGCCGGCGACGCGGAGACGCGGGTGAGGGTCTGGCAGCGCTGGGCGATCGCCGGCGTCGCCATGGCACTGCTCGCCGGCGCTGGCGTGGCGCTGGTCAAGCGCCAGGCCGGCGGCGCCAGGCCGGCGGTCGCCAGGCCGGCGAGCGGGCTCGACCTCGCGCCGGGCGATGTGGTCGTCGCCCGGAGCATCGAGCTGCCGCGCAGCCTCGAGATCTCCGGCGGCCTGCGCGCCGTCAACAGCGCCGTCGTGCGCGCCAAGGTGGCCGGCGAAGTCAAGTCGCTGACCGTGCGCGAAGGCGACAGCGTGCGCGCCGGCCAGGTCGTCGGCCAGCTCGACACGATCGAGCTCGACCTCCGGCTGCGCCAGGCCGAGCAGACCGCGTCGTCGACCAAGTCGCAGCTCGACATCGCCACCCGCTCGCTGGTGAACAACCGGGCTCTCGTCGCCCAGGGCTTCATCTCCGCGACCGGGCTCGAGACCTCGATCGCGACCGAAGCCGGCGCCCGCGCGAGCTACGACGCCGCGATGACCGCCGCCGCGCTGGCCAGGAAAGGCCGCGGCGACGCGACGCTGGTCGCGCCGATCGCCGGTCTTGTCTCGCAGCGCATGGTGCAGCCGGGCGAGCGGGTCGCCGTCGATGCCAGGCTGCTCGAGATCGTCGACCTTGCCCAGATCGAGCTGGAGGCCGCGTTGACGCCCGACGACGTCGCCTCGCTCGGCATCGGCCAGCGCGCGACGCTGCGCGTCGACGGGCTGGCCACGCCGGTCGCGGCGCAGGTGGCGCGCATCAATCCGAGCGCCCAGGCCGGCACGCGCTCGATCCTCGCTTACCTCGCGGTCGAGCCCCAGCCGGCGCTGCGCCAGGGCCTCTTTGCCCGGGGCAGGATCGAGCTCGGCCGCAAGCGCGCACTGGCGGTCCCGCTCGCCGCGGTCCGCACCGACCAGGCGCAGCCCTACGTGCTGCTGGTCAAGGACGAGCGCGCCGTCATGGCGCGGGTCGAGCTCGGCGCGCGCGGCACGGTCGGCAGCGACGCCTGGGTCGAGATCGTTTCCGGCCTCGGCGAAGGCGCCGTCGTGCTCGGCGGCAGCACCGGCACGGTCCGGGACGGCACGCCGGTGCGATTGGCCACGCCTGCCGCCGCGTCGGCCGGGCGCTGAGGGTCGCACGCCATGTGGTTCACGCGCGTCTCGATCGGCAACCCGGTGCTGGCGACGATGGTGATGCTCGCCTTCGTCGTGCTCGGCCTCTTCAGCTACCAGCGGCTGGCCGTCGACCAGTTCCCCAACATCGACTTCCCGACGGTCGTGGTGGTGATGGAGTACCCCGGCGCCTCGCCCGAGATCGTCGAGGCGGAGGTGACCAAGAAGGTCGAGGAGGCGGTGAACACGATCGCCGGCATCAGCACGCTGTACTCGCGCTCGTACGAAGGCAGCTCGGTCGTCGTGGCCGAGTTCAACCTCGACGTCGACGGCCGCAAGGCCGCCGACGACGTGCGCGAGAAGGTGGCGCTGATCCGGCCGCTGCTGCGCGACGAGGTGAAGGAGCCGCGCATCTCGCGCTTCGATCCGCAGAGCGTGCCGATCTTCAACGTCGCGGTGCTGTCCGAAGACGGCAAGCGCAACGCGCAGGAGCTGACGACATGGTCGACGCAGGTGCTGCAAAAGCGCCTGGAGAACGTGCGCGGCGTCGGCTCGGTGTCGGTGGTCGGCGGCCTCAGCCGGCAGATCAACGTCTACCTGAAGCCGGGCGCGCTGGAGGCACTCGGCATCGGCGTCGACCAGATCGTGGCCGCCGTGCGCAGCGAGAACCAGGAGCTGCCGCTCGGCGCCATCCGCTCGAAGGAGCAGGAGCGCGTGGTGCAGATCAACGCGCGCCTGAAGCGGCCCGAAGACTTTCGCGAGATCGTGGTGGCGAAAAAGAGCTTCGGTGGCTCGGGCGTGGCCGGCGCGCCGGTCAAGCTCTGGCAGGTCGCCGACATCGTCGACGGGCCGCAGGAGGTCGAAAGCCTCGCGCTCTACAACGGCCAGCGCACGGTGCTGCTCTCGGTGCAGAAGTCGCAGGGCGAGAACACGATCGAGGTCGTCGACGGCCTGCAGAAGGCGCTCGCCGAGGCCAGGGGCGTGACCCCGCCCGGCGTGCGGGTCGAGGTTAACCGCGACAACTCGCGCTCCATCCGGGTCTCGGTGGCGAACGTCAAGCGCACCCTGTTCGAGGGCGCGGCGCTCACCATCCTCATCATCTTCCTGTTCCTGAACTCGTGGCGCTCGACGGTCATCACCGGCCTCACCCTGCCGATCGCGCTGATCGGCACCTTCCTGTTCATGCACCTGTTCGGCTTCACGATCAACACCATCACGATGATGGCGCTCTCGCTCTGCGTCGGCCTGCTCATCGACGACGCGATCGTGGTCCGCGAGAACATCGTCCGCCATGTCCGCATGGGGCGCAGCGCGCACGAGGCGGCGCTCGCCGGCACCAACGAGATCGGCCTGGCCGTGCTCGCGACCACGCTCTCCATCGTCGCCGTGTTCCTGCCGATCGGCTTCATGGGCGGGATCGTCGGCAAGTTCTTCCACGAGTTCGGCCTGACCATCGTCGCCGCGGTGCTGATCTCGATGTTCGTGAGCTTCACGCTCGACCCCATGCTCTCGAGCG
>CAXSEJ010000124.1:0-7633 GCA_964236395.1 uncultured Rhizobacter sp. | reverse complement strand
CCGCGCATGTAGATCATGCCGTTGATGCTGCTCGAGCCGCCCAGCACCTTGCCGCGCGGATAGCGCAGGCTCCGCCCGTTGAGGCCGGCGGCCGGCTCGGTCTCGTAGAGCCAGTCCGTGCGCGGGTTGCCGATGCAGTAGAGGTAGCCCACCGGGATGTGGATCCAGTGGTAGTCGTCGTGGCCGCCGGCCTCGATGAGCAGCACGCGCCTGGCCGGGTCGGCGCTCAGGCGGTTGGCGAGCAGGCAGCCGGCGGTGCCGGCGCCGCACACGATGGTGTCGTAGAGAGGAGAGGTCGTGCTCATCGCGTCGGCGAGGGTAGCGCGTCGCCGGCGGGCAGCGCTTTGAGGCCGAACCACGGACGAAGCCAGCGCACGCGGCGGACCATCAGGTAGACGATCGCGCCGCCGCCGAACGCGCTGACGACGAGCGCCGCCGCCTCCAGGCCGACCGGCCAGCCGAGCGGTGCCAGGTGGAAGGCCAGCGCGACGATGATCGTCTGGTGCACGATGTAGACGGGAAAGACGGCCTCGGTCAACACCCGCAGCAGACGTGAATCACGGCGCAGATGCAGCGCCGCGAAGCCCAGCACGGCGATGGTCGCCGACCACTGCTGCACGCCGTAGGCAACGCCCATCGCCGAGCGCAGCGCCTCGTCGGGAACCGTGCCGGCAGGGTGCAGCCAGATGAAGCGCGCATAGGCGGCCCAGGCGAGGAGCCAGAGCACGAGAGCCGGCCAGCGCCAGGCGACGAGCCGCTGACGCAGCCCCTCGGCACCGGCCAGGCCGAAGCCGATGACGAAGGCCAGGCCGAACATCGCATGCGCGTACCAGTCGCCGAACAACCCGTGCGTGACCGGAAAGAGCGGGGCGAGCGTGAGCCGCAGCGCCGCGAAGGCAAGCATGGGGAGGAAGACAAACGCCGACGCCGGCATCGCCTCCAGGCGGCGCGTCAGCCGCGCGCCGAGATCGCGGCGCCAGCGCAGCGCCAGCGCCAGCAAGAGCGAGTAGGCCAGCAGGTAAACAACGAACCACATGTGGTTCCAGGTCGGCGTGACGATGCACGCGCCGCCCGGGCACCAATGGCCCGACGCCGTGACATAGCGAATCCAGAACTCGCCTGCCGGCACGCGACCGAGCTTGTGCCAGACCTCGTAGAACGTCTGCGGCGGCACGATCACCAGCATCGACAAGACGATCGGCAGGCCCAGCCGATGTGCCCGCGAGCGCGCCAGGGCACCGGCCGAGGCGCGTTCGGAGAAGTGGCGCGCGGCCGCCCCGGCGACGAGAAAGAGCAGCAGCAGGCGCCATGGATTGCTGGCCAGCATGAGCGGCTCGAGGGTGCGGCTGGCGCGCGGGCTCTTCACATGCCAATCCCATGTCACATAGAACATGCCGACGTGATAGAGGACGAGCAGGGCGAATGCCGCCACCCGGATCCAGTCGAGGTCGGGCCGGCGCGGCGTGGCCTGGGCCGGGGTCGAGGTGATCACGGCGTGAACCACGGAGGCCCGGCCAGGCCGCGCAGGTAGCGCAGGCCCTCGACGGCGCGCGAGCCATACCAGCTGAGCAGCTCGCCGTCGACACGCTGAACACGGGCGCGTGGGCAGAGCCGAGCCGCGGCCTCGGCGTGCTGCGCGTCGAACGCGAACGGCTCGGAGCTGAGCAGCACGCGCTCGACGTCGTCCAGCCACGGCTCGCTGCCGGCGACGACCGGGTAGCGCGCCTTGCCCGAAGGCCCGCCGTCCTCGGCAGGCAGCGACTGCCAGCCTATTCGCGCCAGCATGCGCGACAGGTAGGTGTCGCGCGCGATCGTCATCCAGGGGTCGTGCCAGATGAGGTAAAGCACGCGCTCGGCCCGCCGGCCGTCGGGCGACGTCGCGGCCAGCTCGCGCTGCAGTGCCTTCGTCAACGCAGCCGCCCGCTCGCTCGTGCCCGGCTGGCCGGCGAACTCCGCGGCCAGTTGGGCGACGAGCGCCAGGTTGTCGTCCGGCGCCCCCGGGTGCGTCACGACGATGCGCGGCGCAGCGTCGCCCCAGGCCGAGATGGCGTCGATCGTCTCGCGCTGGTTCTCGTCGACGTTGACCAGCACGTGCGTCGGTGCGAGCCGGCGCAGTTTGGCGAGATTGACGTCCTTTGTGCCGCCGACCTTGGCCACGGCCGAGACTTCGGAGTGCGGATGAATGCACCAGCCGGTTCGCGCCACGAGGAGCGCGCCGAGACCCAGCGCACACACCAGTTCGGTCAGGCTGGGCACCAGGCTGGCGATGCGCAGGCTGGCTGAGCGACTCGCGGTCATCGCCGAAGAGCTGTCCGAAAACAACAACTCGCGTTGCTCCCAAGCCAAATTTTTGGACAATTCACTTATATTTGCCAGTCTGTGTCCGGAAGCAGCGCCTTCTTGAAATAGTTCACGACGGGTAGTAGCTCCACATTTCGATAGAGAACAGGAAGGCAGCTTTTCCATGGGAAATAAACTGTACGTCGGCAACCTCTCGTACAACATCCGCGACGAGGATCTGCAGCAGGCGTTCGCGCAGTACGGAACGGTGTCGTCGGCCAAGGTCATGATGGACCGCGACACCGGCCGCTCGAAGGGCTTCGGCTTCGTCGAGATGGGCTCCGACCCGGAGGCGCAGGCCGCCATCAACGGCATGAACGGCCAGGCCCTCGACGGCCGGGCGATCGTCGTCAACGAAGCGCGTCCGCGTGAAGAGCGTCCGGGCGGCTTCGGCGGCGGTGGCGGCAGCCGCGGCGGCTTCGGCGGCGGTGGCGGTACTGGCGGCGGTGGCGGTACCGGCGGCGGCTACGGCGGTGGCGGCGGTGGCCGCTCCGGCGGTGGCGGTGGCGGTTACGGCGGCGGTGGCAGCGGCCGCTACGGCGGTGGCGGCGGTGGCCGCTCCGGCGGTGGCGGCGGCGGCCCCCGTGGCGGTGGCGGCAGCCGGTCCGGTGGCGGCGGCGGTGGTGGCCGCGGCGGCTACTGAGCCTGCCCTCCTAGGCGCCGCCCGAAACGGCGGCCCGATCCGAAGAAGCGGTGCAGCGAAAGCGCACCGCTTTTTTCATGGCTGACTGTCACTCCCCCTGGCGACGCTTCCGCGGGCGGCCGGCGGCGAGGCGGTCGAACAGACCGTTCGACAAAACACGCAACATCTGGACAATGACGACCATCTACCAAGAAATCACACGGTAGCTCGCCCCCGCCCCGATGGCCTCGAAGGCGCGGTCGGCGAAGCCGGCGGCCGGCATGAGGAAGGGCATCGGGTAGCGATTGCCCCGGGTCAGCGGCGTATCGATGTAGCCGGGCAGCAGCGTCACCACCTTCACGCCGGTGTCGCGCAGCTCGCCACGCAGGCACTCGCAGTAGCTGATCACCCCCGCCTTGCTCGCGCAATACGCGCCGTGCCCCGGGATGCCGCGGACGCCGGCGACGCTGGCGATGCCGACCAGCGTGCCGCTCCGGCGTTGCCGCATTTGCGCGACGAACGGCTGAAAGGTGGCGGCCAGACCGATGTTGTTCGTTTCGTACGTGGCACGCATCACCTCGAGGTCGGCGAGCACTTCGGTGTCGACGCCGACACTGATGCCGGCATTGGCGATCACCACGTCGGGCACGCCCTGCGCGCCGATGCAGGACCGACCGGCGCCGGTGATCGCCGCGACGTCGCGCACGTCGGCGGCGTGGACGGCCCAGGTGCCGGCGGCGAAGCCCTGCGCCCGGGCCCAATGCGAGACCTCGTCGGCACGACGCGCGACGAGCGCCAGACGGTAGCCGGCGCGGTGAAAACGGACGGCCAGCGCCTGACCGATCCCGCTCGACGCGCCGGTGATGAAAACGAGCGGCGCCGAAGTCGCCGTCAACGGGCCGCGCCCCTCGCCGGCGGCGTGAAGATGGCGCTGTTGCGCCCTTTGAGCTCGACGATGCGGGCCAGGTTGTCGTAGTTCATGCCCTCGGCGCGAACGACGCTGCTGCCCTGCGTCACGACCACCGGCCGGTGCGACCGGACCTGCTCGATGTTGCGAAAGGCATGCAGGAATTCGCTGCGGAACTCGATCGCTTCTTCTTGGCCGGCCGCCGGCCGCACGACGTGGGCGTCGCCCAGCAGCTGGACCTCGCTGCCGTCGCCGTTGGCGAGCGCGCGCTTGGCCGTCGCCAGCGCGACGGTGCCATCGGCGCCCACCGCGCGGATGCGGGCGGTGTCGATCTCCAGCGTGTCGTCGTCGGGGAAATGGCGCAACCGATCGCCTTCGATCTGCGTGCGCAGGCTGCCGTCCGGACCGAAGCGCTGAACCACGAAGCCGGTCATGACGTAGTCGGCCTCGTGCACCGGCGGCGCCGCGACCGGGCGGGCGTCGAACGACGGTGCATTGCGCACCAGCCACCACGTGACGCCGGCGAGGATGGCCATCATCGCCAGCGGCAGGTAGGCCGCGGCGAGATCGAGCAGTCGCATCGGCCACGGCACGGCAGCGACTGGCTCCGGGCCGGCGAAGCTGAGGTCGACGCCTTCGTCGTCGAAGCTCGCCGTCTCGGCGCCGAGCGTGCTTTCGGCGTCGATGGCGGCCTTGCCTCCGCCGGCCCGATCTCTGCTTGTGCCGGCGCCCGCCTCAGCGTTCACCGGGCGCCCGGTCGAGTGTGCGCAGGGGGCCGCGCAGGAGGTCGGCGTAGCGGCCAGCCGCCATCAGCAAGAGGTCGCAGAACTCACGTGCCGCACCGTGGCCGCCGCGCGCGCTCGTGACGTGGTGCGCCGCGGCACGCGCCTCGACGTGCCCGTTCGGCGGTGCGCAGGCGAAGGCGGCGCGGGCCATCAGCGGCAGGTCGGGCCAGTCGTCGCCCATCACCGCGACGCGGTCCCAGCCGACGCCGAGCCCGGCGAGGAGCGCCTCCGCCGCCACGAGCTTGTCGGCGGCGCCGTAGGCAGCGTGGGCCAGGCCGAGGTCGGCGACCCGACGGCGTAGCGCCGACGAATCGCGTCCGGTCACGACGATCGGCACGATCCCGCCCTGGCCAAGCAGCTTCATGCCCTGGCCGTCGAGCGTCGAGAACGCCTTGAACACTTCGCCCTGCTCGCCGAGGTAGATGCGGCCGTCGGTCAGCACGCCGTCGACGTCGAAGATCGCCGCCGCGATGCCGTCGCCGTTGCCGCGGGCCGAGAGCAGCAGCTCCGGCGGGAACGAGAGCGTCGGCCCGGCCGGCTTCATCAGATGACTTTCGCCCGCAGCAGGTCGTTGGTGTTGAGCGCGCCGACCAGGCGCCCGGCCGCATCGACGACCAACAGGCCGGTGATGCGGTGACGCTCCATCAGCTCGGCGGCTTCGACGGCCAGGGCATCGTCTCGAATGACGCGCGGGCCCGAGTGCATCACCTCGCTCGCGCGAACGGCACGGAGGTCGGCGCCGGTCTCGATCAGCCGGCGCAGGTCGCCGTCGGTGAAGATGCCGGCGACCTCGTCGCCGTCGCCCACCACGGCGGTGAAGCCGAGGCCCTTTCTCGTCATCTCGTGCAGCATCTCGGCCATCACCGTGCCGACAGCGACGCGCGGCACCGCATCGCCACTGCGCATCAGGTCGGCGACGTGCATGAGCAGCTTGCGGCCGAGCTGGCCGCCCGGATGCGAGCGCGCGAAGTCGTCGTGACGAAAGCCGCGCGCGTCGAGCAGGGCGACGGCAAGCGCGTCGCCGAGCGCCATCTGGGCGGTGGTGCTGGCGGTCGGCGCGAGGTTGAGCGGGCACGCCTCTTGATCGACCTGGCTCGATATCACGATGTCGGCATGCCGCGCCAGGCTGCTCTGCGGGCGACCGGTCATGGCGATCAAGGCTGCGCCGAGCCGCTTGATCGCCGGCACGATGGCGCCGAGCTCCTCGCTTTCGCCCGAGTTCGAGATCGCAAGCACGATGTCGCCTGCGGTGACCATGCCGAGATCGCCGTGGCTCGCTTCTCCCGGGTGCACGAAAAACGCCGGGGTGCCCGTCGAGGCCAGCGTCGCGGCGACCTTGCGGCCAACGTGTCCGCTCTTGCCCATGCCCATCACCACCACCCGGCCCGCGCACGCGAGCATGGCGCGCACCGCGGCGGTGAAACCATCGCCCTGGCGCTCTTTCAGCGCCTGCAGGGCGCGCGCCTCGATGTCGAGCGTCGACCGGGCCAGCTCGAGGGCACGGGCAGCGTCGAAGGGGGGAGGCGAAGGCACTGGCGTGAAGAAGGCGTCCAGTAGGATCGACCGATTCTAGGGTTGCCCCTTCGGGCCTCGCGCGCATGGCCACGACGCTCGAACTGACCTTGCTCTACCTCGTCGCCGCGGTGGCCGGGGTCGTGCTGTGCCGTCTGGCGCGCCTGCCGCCGGTGCTGGGCTATCTGGTGGTGGGCGTCGCCATCGGCCCGACGGCGATGGGCCTGGCGAGCAGCTCGGCCGGCGTGACCTACCTGGCCGAGTTCGGCATCGTCTTTCTGATGTTCGTGATCGGGCTCGAGTTCAATCTGCCGAAGCTGCGGAGCATGCAAAGGCTCGTCTTCGGTCTGGGCTCGAGCCAGGTCGTGCTCACCATCCTCGCCGCGCTGGTCGCGAATGCCACGCTGGCCTGGGTGCTGGCGCAGGCAGGCCACAGCGGCTTCGATTCGGGTTGGCAGAGCGCGGTCGCGCTCGGCTCGGCGCTGGCCATGAGCTCGACCGCCATCGTCGTCAAGCTCATGGCCGATCGGCTCGAGCTCGAAAGCGAGCACGGCCGGGTGATGGCCGTGCTGCTGTTCCAGGACCTCGCCGTCGTGCCGCTGCTGGTGCTGATTCCGGCGCTCGGTTCGCCACCGGCGGAGCTGGTGAAGGAGCTCGCCATCGCCGCGCTCAAGGCAGCGGCGCTGCTTGCGATCCTGCTGGTCGGCGGCCGTGCGGTGATGCGCTGGTGGCTCACGCTCGTGGTGCGCCGCAAGAGCGAGGAGCTGTTCATCCTCAACCTGCTGCTCGTCACCTTGGGGCTGGCCTGGCTCACCGAGCACGCCGGCCTGTCGCTCGCGCTCGGTGCCTTCGTGGCCGGCATGCTGATCGCGGAGACCGAATTCAAGCACCAGGTCGAGACGGACATCCGGCCCTTCCACGACGTGCTGCTCGGCCTGTTCTTCATCACCGTCGGCATGCGCCTCGATGCCGCCGCGGTGCTGGCGCAGGCGCCGCTCGTCGTCACGCTCACGGTGTTGCCGGTGATCTTCAAGTTCGCGCTGGTCACCGCCCTCGCGCGGTTGTTCGGCGCCGCGCCCGGCGTCGCCCTGCGCACCGGCCTGTACCTGGCCCAGGCCGGCGAGTTCGGCTTCGTGCTCCTCAGCCTGGCCGGCGACCGCGGCCTGATTCCGGCGGGGCTGCAGAGTCCCGTGCTCGCCAGCATGGTGCTCTCGATGCTGGCCACCCCGTTCATCTTCATGGCCGCCAACCGCATCGTCATGCGCCTGTCGGCCAACGACTGGCTGCTGCAGTCGGTGGCAATGACGACGATCGCCAAGCGCGCCATCAACGCCGAAGCGCACGTCATCATCTGCGGCTTCGGCCGCAGCGGCCAGAACCTGGCCCGCCTGCTCGAGAAAGAGAAGATCGCGTACATCGCCCTCGACCTCGACCCGGATCGCGTGCGCCAGGCCGCCGCCGCCGGCC
>CAXSEJ010000123.1:0-7665 GCA_964236395.1 uncultured Rhizobacter sp. | reverse complement strand
TCGCCGAGCGCGCCGAGGTCGGCGAGGAGCGCGAGGCGCTGTTCGCGGTGACGATCCCCGAGGAGCGCGGCAGCTTCCGGCGCTTCTGCGAGCTCATCGGACCGCGCGCGGTCACCGAGTTCAACTACCGGATCGCCGACGCGAAGGTGGCGCACGTGTTCGTCGGCATCGCCACGGTCGACCGGGCCGAGTCGTCACGACTGGCCCGCCACTTCACGGGCCACGGCTTCCCGGCCCTCGACCTCACCGGTGACGACCTCGCCAAGGAGCACGTGCGCCACATGGTGGGCGGTCGCAGCGCCCTGGCACGCGACGAACGCCTGTACCGCTTCGTTTTCCCGGAACGGCCTGGCGCGCTGATGCGGTTCCTCTCGGCGATGAGCCCGAACTGGAACATATCGCTGTTCCACTACCGCAACCAGGGCGCCGACTACGGCCGCATCCTGGTCGGCATCCAGGTGCCGACGGAGGACAAGGGCGCGTTCCAGGCGTTCATCGACGGGCTTGCCTATCCCCATGCCGACGAGACCGCGAATCCGGCCTATCGGCTCTTCCTCGGCTGAAGCGGGTGCCGGCGCACCCGGAGTTCACTGGCTGCGGAAGTTGTCGTTCGGCGGCGGCGTCGGCGCAGGTGTGGCCGGCACCGCGATGCCCGCGGGCACGGCTGCGGGCTGCATGGCCGGAGCCGGCGCCATCGTCGGCGACGCCGGCACCGGCACCGCCACGAGGGCCTGGGGGACCGGCTGGCCGCGCGGGGTGGCGGCCATCGGCGGCAGCGGCGCCATGCTGGTCGGCGCCCCGGGCGCGGGCAACACGCCGGTCGCCGGTGGCGGCAGCACCGGCAGCTCGAGCAGCACGCTGCGCTGGCCCTGCGCCGGACCGAGCGACGCGGTGCGGTGGCTCACCGACTGCAGAACGAGGTCGCTGTCGAGGCTCGAGCCGACAGCGAAGGCGCGAGCCGGCTTGCCGTCGACGGCGATGAGCGCCAGGCCGCTGCCGGCGGTGGCTCGGGACTCGCCGCCGCGCGGCGCCATCAGGCCCACGAGCCTGAAGCGGCTCGACGCTTCCGGCGCCGCCTCGACCACGGCGACGATGGGCGCCGCGCCGAAGAGGCGCGTGAGGTCGCCCCGGATCGGCGCGGATTTGCCCACCGCCACGGCGTAGGCGGGTGCCTGGAGCGGGCGTGCCGTGAATCGCAGTGCCCAGAACACCGCGGTGGCCGCGACGAGCGACCAGATCACGAACGCCGACAGTCGAGCGAACATGCCCGCGATTATGATGGAACGCCCTGCGCCACGAGGCGTCCGAGCGGTAGGACTCCACTAAAGACTGCAGCCGATGACACCGTTTTCTCGCCGCGCCATCCGCCGGTCGCCGCGCCGCCACGGCTTCACGCTGATCGAGCTGATGGTCGTGCTGGTCATCATCGGCGTGCTGGCTGCGCTGATCGTGCCCAACATGCTCGACCGGGCCGACGATGCCCGGGTGACCGCCGCCCGGACCGACGTCAACAACCTGATGCAGGCGCTCAAGCTCTACCGGCTCGACAACCTGCGCTATCCCAACGGCGAGCAGGGCCTGCAGGCGCTCGTCGCCAAGCCGACCGTCGGCCCGATTCCGCCGAACTGGCGCCCGTACCTCGACAAGCTGCCGAGCGATCCGTGGAAGCAGCCCTACCAGTACGCCAATCCGGGGCTGAAGGGCGAGATCGACGTCTACAGCTTCGGCGCCGACGGCGTGGCCGGGGGCGACGGCAAGAACGCCGACGTCGGCTCCTGGCAGTAACCCGGCGATGACTGCCGACCGCGGCCGGGTCTCGCGCCACCGCGGCTTCACGATGATCGAGCTGATCGTCGTGGTGGCGTTGATCGCCGTCGCCACCGCCGTCACGGCGCTGGCCCTGCGCGACCCGGCCGCGGCCAAGCTCGAGCAGGAGGCGGCGCGTCTGGTCGCACTGCTCGAATCGGCCCGCGCCGAGGCCCGGGCCTCCGGCCTGACGGCGCGGTGGGAGCCGACCGAGCCGCAGCCCGACGGCAGCGCCTTCCGCTTCGTCGGGCTCGCCGCCATCGAGCCCCTGCCGACCCGCTGGCTCGATGCTCGCACCGGCGCCACGGTGATCGGCGCGCGGGCGGTGGTGCTCGGGCCCGAGCCGCTGATCGGCGCGCAGCGCATCGTGCTGCGTCTCGACGACCAGCGGCTGACGCTCGCCACCGACGGCATCGGGCCGTTCCTCGTCGCCGAGAGCGGCGCGGTCGCGCCGTGATCGACCGGACGGCGCGCGGCTTCACGCTCATCGAGGTGCTGGTGGCGCTCGCCATCGTCGCCGTGACGCTCGGCGCCGGCGTGCGCGCAGCCGGCGCGCTGACCAACAACACGGTCCGATTGAGCGAAGTGACGGCGGCGCAGTGGTGTGCCGACAACCGCCTCACCGGATTCAAGCTCGCCCGCCAGTACCCCGACATCGGCAACAGCGACTTCACGTGCGAGCAGCTCGGCCGCACCTACGCCGGCAAGCTGGCGGTGCAGGCGACGCCGAACCCGAACTTCCGCCGCGTCGACGCCCGCATCCTCGACGACTCGGGACAGACGATCCTGCTGCTCTCGACCATCCTGGGCCGCTCGTGAGGCGAGGCCCATCCCGCAGCCACAGCGGCTTCACGCTCATCGAGGTGCTGGTGGCGCTGGTCGTCATGGCCATCATGTCGCTCGTCGCCTGGCAAGGCGTCGACGGCATCGTGCGCACGCGGGACGCGAACCAGGTGCGCCTCGAGCAGACCTTGCGTCTCGAGACGGTCATGGCGCAGTGGGAACAGGACCTGGCCCAGATCCAGGAAAGCACCGCGGCCCCGGCGCTCACCTGCGACGGCCAGAGCGTGCGCCTGACGCGGGCCGCCGAGGGCGGGCTGCAGGTGGTCGTCTGGTCGCTCCGGCCCGGCGACCTCGGCTCGAGCTGGCAGCGCTGGGCCGGGCCGCCCGCCACCACCACCGGCGCCTTGCAGGAAACGTGGCTGCGCACCCAGCAGTTTCAGGGCGGCGAGCCGGATCAGCTGCGCACGCTCACCGGCCTCGAGCAGTGGCAGGTCTACTTCTATCAAGGCAACGCGTGGGCGAACTGCCAGTCGTCGGGCAACGCCGTCACGCCGGTCGGCAGCACCGGACTGCAGCGCACCGCGCTGCCCTCGGGCGTGCGCATCGTCCTCTCGTTCGCGCCCGGCAGCGGCCTGGCCGGCAGCCTCGTGCGCGACGTTCGCATCGCACCATGAGCCTCGCCGCCCGAAGGTGCCGTCGACGTGAGCGAGGCGCCGCGTTGCTGACGGCGATGATCATCGTCGCGTTGATCGCCACCCTGGCCGCCTCCATGCTCTGGCAGCAGTGGCGCGCAGTGCAGGTCGAGGCGGCCGAGCGGGCGCGCAACCAGTCGGCCTGGATCCTCTCCGGCGCGCTCGACTGGGCTCGTCTCATCCTGCGCGAAGACGGGCGCATCACCGCGTCCACCGGCGGCATCGACCACCTCGGCGAGCCCTGGGCCGTGCCCCTGGCCGAAGCGCGCCTGTCCACCTTCCTGGCGGCCGACAAGAACAACACCGACGACGGCCCCGACGCCTTCCTCTCCGGCTCGATCACCGACGCGCAGGCCCGTTTCAATCTGGCCAACGTCGTCACCGGCAGCCGCATCGACAAGGGCGGGCTGGAAGCGCTTCAGCGCCTGTGCGAGACGGTCGGCGTTTCCGCCGACGTGGCCTTGCGGCTCGCCGCCGGGCTGCGCGACGCGGCACCGCCGGCACCGCCCGACCCCGCGGGAAGCGGCGCCGTCGCCTCGCCGAACCTGGGCGCGCCCGCACCGGCCGCCGATCCGCCGCTGATGCCGCGCTCGGTTCGCCAGCTCGTCTGGTTCGGCATCGAAGCCGAGGCCATTCGGGCGCTGGAACCCTACGTCGTGATCCTGCCCGAGCCGACCGCCGTCAATGTGAACACCGCCTCGCGCGAAGTGCTGGTCGCAGCCATTCCCGGGCTCGACCTGGCCACCGCCGAGCGCCTGGTGCAGTGGCGCCAGCGTTCGCCGTTCAGGGGCCGCGACGAGGTGGAGCGGCAAGCGGGGAACTTGCCCGAGGGGGCATTGGCCAGGGTCGATGTCAAGTCGGCCTATTTCGAGGTTCGCGGCCGCTTGCGCCTCAACGACGTGGTTCTGGAGCAGCGCTCGCTGGTCCTTCGGCGCAACGGCCAGACCGTCGAGGTACTGCAGCGCGAGCGGGTGTCCAGCCGCGAACCGCCGGGCACCTGAAAGCGGCCAAAACGAGAAGCAGTACGGGCATTTCGCTACAAGACGTTCCGCTAAGTCCTTGATTGCCAAGGCGAAGGTCGTTCGCGTCCTTAAAATGCGGCTAGCCTTCGCGGCCCTTCCATGTCGACCCTCGTCATCCAGCTTCCCGAGCACCGGCGCCTGCGCGCCGGTGCGCATGCCGACGCCGACGGCGCCGAGCTGCGGCGCGATTACGCCTACGTCACCAGCGCCGACGGCATCGAGTACGAGGCGATGGGCGAGGCCGCCGCCGTTTTGCTGCCCGGCCGGCCGATGGTGATCGCGGTCGTGCAGGAGGCCGACGTGAGCTGGCACCGCATCGTCTTGCCCAGGGCGCCGGTCGCACGACTGCGCCCGGCTCTCGTCGGCGTGCTGGAGGAAGCGCTGCTCGACGAGGTCGAAGCCGTCCACCTCGCCGTCGCGCCGATGGCCGTCGCCGGCCAGCCGACCTGGGTCGCCGCGGTCGACAAGGCCTGGCTGCAGGGCGAGCTCGCCGTCCTGCACAAGGCCGGCGTGTTCGTCGACCGCGTCGTGCCGATGGCCTGGCCCGACGACCCGCCGGCCGGCCACTTCCACGCCCTCTCCGCGAGCGGAGGCGCCGCCCACAGCGCGATGCTCACCTGGGCCAGCAGCGACGGCGTGGCCACCGTCCGGCTCGACGGCGGCCTGGCCCGCGCCCTGGTGCCGAACCCGCCGCCCGTGGCCACGCGCTGGACGGCGTCGCCGATCGCCGCGGTCGCCGCCGAACAGTTCCTCGGCGCGCCGGTCAACGTCATGCCGACCGAGCAGCGCCTGCTCCAGGCCGGCCGCAGCCTGTGGAACCTGCGCCAGTTCGACCTGGCACGCAAGACCAAGGGCGCACGTGCGCTGCGCGACTGGATGCGCCAGGCGATGAGCCCGGCATGGCGGCCCGTGCGCATCGGCCTGGCCCTCTTGCTGGGCGCCCAGATCGTCGGCCTGAATCTGTGGGCGTGGCACGAGCGCGCCGCCGTCGAGGCACGGCGCGGCGCCATCCAGGCCCTGGTCAAGAAGACATTTCCGCGCGTCGGCGACGGCGACATCCAGCGCGACGCCGCCGCCGTGATGCGGCGCGAAACGCAGTCCTTGCGCACGCTCGCCGGCAAGTCGGGCGAAGGCGATCTCGAGCCGCTGCTGCAGGCCGCCGCGGCTGCCTGGCCGAGCGAGCGTCCGCCGGTCGAGAACCTGCGCTTCGAGCCCGGCAAGATCACCCTTGCCGCCAACGGCTGGAGCGACGCGCAGATCGAGCAGTTCCGCGGCGTCCTGCGCCCGGCCGGATACCAGGTCGACGCCGGCGAGGGCCGCCTCGTCGTGAGCCGCGCCCGCAGCGCAGGCGCGTCCTGATGGCCGCATTGCACGACGCTCCCGCCGCGACCCTGCCGCCCGCGCTCGACGATGCGCGCAGGCAGGCCGGCAAGTTCTGGCAGGCGCGGGCGCCGCGCGAGCGTCAGCTCATCGCCCTCGCCGCGCTGGCGGTGGCGCTGCTGCTGGTCTGGCTCGTGGCCATGCAGCCGGCGCTCAAGACCCTGCGCGAGACGCCGGTGGAGCTCGACGCGCTCGATACCCAGTGGCAGCAGATGCAGCTCTCCGCGCTCGAGAGCGACGGCCTGCGCTCGGCCTCGCCGGTGCCGCCGGCGCAGGCCGCCGACGCGCTCCGCGGCGCGACCGAGCGGCTGGGCAGCAAGGCCAAGCTCGTCGTCCAGGGCGACCGGGCCACGCTCAGCTTCACCGGCCTGGCCTTCGAGGACCTCCGCGCCTGGCTCGGCGAGGCACGCAGCGGCGCCCGCGCCCGACCGGTCGAGGCGCAGCTGCTGAAGGCGACCACCGGCTACAGCGGCTCGATCTCGGTCACGCTGGCGAGCGCCTCATGATCGGCAGGAAACGCGGTCGCCCGCTCTGGAGCCCGACGGTCGCCTCGACCGGCTGGAGCGAATCGACCCTGGCCGAGCGCGACTGGGCGGCGGCGCGCGGCGCGGCGGTGCGCTGGGCCGTCGTCGGGGCACTGTTCGGCATCGTCGCCGGCTTCATCTTCTTCGCACCGGCCACGTGGCTGGCAAGCGCCATCGCCTCGGCGACAGGCGATCGCCTGATCCTCGCCGACGCGCGCGGCACGGTCTGGTCGGGCAGCGCCGTGGCGGTGCTGAGCGGCGGCCCGCAGAGCCGCGACGCCAGCTTCGTGCCGGGCCGCGTCGAGTGGAGCCTGTCGCCGCGGCTCTACGGCGCCGAGCTCGCCGCTCGGCAGGCGTGCTGCCTGAACGGCACGGTGCTGGTGCAGCTGCGGCCCCGCTTCGGCGGCATGCGCGCCACCCTGGTGTCGCCCGCCGGTGCGGTCGGCCAGTGGCCCAGCGCCTGGCTCGGCGGCCTCGGCACGCCCTGGAACACGCTCCAGCTCGGCGGCAACGTGCGCCTGGTGTCGCCCGGCCTGACGACGATCGAGTCGGTCGAGGGTCGCTGGCGCATGGACGGGCACGTCGACCTGGAACTCGAGGCCGTGTCGTCGCGTCTGACCGCGCTCGACACGCTCGGCAGCTACAAGATCTCGCTCACCGGCGCCGGGGGCAACAGCGCCACGCTGCTCTCGGTCTCGACCCAGGACGGGCCGCTTCAGCTCACCGGCAGCGGCACCTGGGGCCCGGGCGGCGTGAAATTCCGCGGCGAGGCGCGCTCCGCCGGGGTCGACGAGGCCGCGCTCTCGAACCTGCTCAACATCATCGGTCGGCGCGACGGCGCCCGGTCGATCATTTCGATCGGATGAGGATGACCCACTTCCGCGCCCCGCGCGCTTTGCGCCCGCTCCGCGGCGCCCGCACCGGCGCCGGCGCACTCGCCACCGCGCTGCTGCTCGGCGCCTTGCCGGCACCGCCGGTCTTCGCCCAGCAGAAGTCCGCGAGCTCGCGCTTTCGTGGCGAGCCGGTCACCCTGAACTTCGTCAATGCCGAGATCGAGGGCGTGGCCCGGGCGATGTCGGCGATCCTGCGGCGCCAGTTCCTGGTCGACCCGCGCGTGCGCGGCGCGATCACGCTCTACAGCGAAGAGCCGCTCAGCCCGGGCGAGGCCTACCTCAACTTCCTGGGCGCGCTGCGCGGGCTCGGCTTCACGGTGGTGGAAGTGCAGGGCCTGTTCAAGATCGTGCCGGAGGCCGACGCCAAGCTGCAGGCCGGCACCGTGGCCATCGGCGACGCCACGGTGCGCCGCGGCGACCAGGTGCTGACGCAGATCTTTCGCCTGAACCACGAGAACGCCAACAACCTGGTGCCCGTGCTGCGGCCGCTGATCACGCCGAACAACACGATCAACGCCAACCCCGGCAACAACACGCTGGTCATCACCGACTACGCCGACAACCT
>CAXSEJ010000122.1:0-7786 GCA_964236395.1 uncultured Rhizobacter sp. | reverse complement strand
GGCTCGCTGCTCATGCTGGTGGCGCTGATCTACCTCTACTACAAGTCGGGCGGCAGCTTCGACATCCTCGCCTGGCATCGGCTGCCGCTGACGATGCAGGCGCAGGTGCTGATCTTCTTCGCCTTCTTCTTCGCCTTCGCCGTCAAGGTGCCGATGTGGCCGGTGCACACCTGGCTGCCCGACGCCCACGTCGAGGCGCCGACCGGCGGCTCGGTGGTGCTGGCGGCCATCATGCTCAAGCTCGGCGCCTACGGCTTCCTGCGCTTTTCCCTGCCGATCGCGCCCGACGCCAGCCACAAGTGGGCCTGGCTGATGGTGGCGCTCTCGCTCGTCGCGGTGATCTACATCGGCCTGGTCGCGCTGGTCCAGAACGACATGAAGAAGCTGGTCGCCTACTCGTCGATCGCCCACATGGGCTTCGTCACGCTGGGCTTTTTCATGTTCAACGAGCTCACGACCTCGGGCGCCATCGTCCAGATGGTCTCGCACGGCTTCGTCTCCGGGGCCATGTTCCTGTGCATCGGCGTGCTCTACGACCGGGTGCACTCACGCGAGATATCGGCCTATGGCGGCGTTGCCAACACCATGCCGGCGTTCGCCGCCTTCGCCGTGCTGTTCTCGATGGCCAACGTCGGCCTGCCCGGCACGGCCGGCTTCGTCGGCGAGTGGATGGTGATCCTGGGCACCGTGAAAGTGAACTTCTGGATCGCCGCGCTCGCCGCCTCGACCATGATCTGGGGCGCCGGCTACACGCTCTGGATGGTCAAGCGCGTGTACTTCGGGCCGATCGCCAACGACCACGTGCGCGCCCTGAAGGACCTCGATCGCCGCGAATTCGCCATGCTCGGCGTGCTCGCCATCGCCGTCCTCGCCATGGGCCTGTACCCGAAGCCGTTCACCGACGTCATGCATGCCTCGGTGGTCGAGCTGCTCCGGCACGTCGCCCTCTCGAAGGTGGCGCAATGATCGGCGCTCGCCGGGCCGCCCCAAGGGCGCCGACGCCCCCTCGGCGGGCAGTGAACGCAGTGAGCGTGGGGGCCATATGAACTGGCAAGCCGTCTATCCCGAGATCGCCTTGCTGGCCATGGCCTGCATCGTCGCCCTCGTCGACCTCTGGTGGCCGGGCCGCGACCGCATCGTCACCTACTGCCTGGCGCAGGCGGCCCTGTTCGTCGTCGCGGCACTGCAGCTCTGGTTCTTCTACGACGGCTTCACCCTGTACTCCATGCAGCGCATGGTCGTCGCCGACCCGATGGGCCACCTGCTCGGCCTGTTCGCCACGCTCGCCATGATGGTCACGCTCGTCTACGCGCGCCCTTACGCGGCGAGCCGCGAGATGATGAAGGGCGAGCTGTTCAGCCTCTCCCTGTTCGCGTTGCTCGGCATCCTGGTGATGCTGGCGGCGAACAACTTCCTGGTCGTCTACCTCGGCCTCGAGCTGATGTCGCTCTCGCTCTACGCGCTGGTCGCCATGCGGCGCGACGACATCGGCGCCACCGAGGCGGCGATGAAGTACTTCGTGCTCGGCGCGCTGGCGAGCGGCTTCCTGCTCTACGGCCTGTCGATGATGTACGGCGCCACCGGCTCGCTCGACATCGCCGAGGTCTTCAAGGCGATCGGCACCGGGCGCATCAACCGCGGCGTGCTGATCCTCGGCACCGTCTTCGTGGTCTCCGGGCTCGCCTTCAAGCTGGGCGCCGTGCCGTTTCACATGTGGGTGCCCGACGTCTACCAGGGCGCACCCACCGCGGTGACGCTGATGGTCGGCGGTGCGCCCAAGCTGGCGGCCTTCGCCATCACCATCCGCCTGCTCGTCGAAGGCATGATCGGCCTGGCCGTCGACTGGCAGCAGATGCTGGTGCTCATCTCGGTGGCCTCGATGCTGATCGGCAACCTCGCCGCCATCGCGCAGACCAACCTGAAGCGCATGCTGGCCTACTCGACCATCGCCCAGGTCGGCTTCATGCTGCTCGGCCTGTGCCCCGGCGTGGTGAGCGGCAACACGATCTCGGCGGTCAACGGCTACAGCTCGGCGATGTTCTACATCGTCATCGACGTGCTCACCACGCTCGGCACCTTCGGCATGATCATGCTGCTCTCGCGCGCCGGCCACGAGGCCGAGCGCATCGACGACTTCCGCGGCCTGGCCCGGCGCAGCCCGTGGTTCGCCGGCGTGATGGCGGTCTTCATGTTCTCGCTCGCGGGCATTCCGCCGACGGTCGGCTTCTACGCCAAGCTCGCCGTGCTGCAGTCGCTCGTCTCCACCAACGTCGCCGGCTACATCGGGCTGGCGGTCGTGGCCGTGGTGCTGTCGCTGCTCGGCGCCTTCTACTATCTGCGCGTCGTCAAGGTGATGTACTTCGACGAGCCGGTGGACACGCAGCCGATCCAGGGCGACCGCGACGTTCGCATCATGCTGTCGCTGAACGGCGCCGCGGTGCTCCTGCTCGGCATCCTGCCGGGCGGCCTGATGTCGCTCTGCGCGCAGGCCATCGTGCAGATGTTCAGTACATGAGACCCCCACGCTCACGAGTACGTTCGCTGCCCCCCGAGGGGGCGCGGCCCGCCTTGGGGCGGCCCGGCGGCGGGCCGGTCGTGTGAACGGAACATGAGACCCCCACGCTCACGAGTTCATTCGCTGCCCCCCGAGGGGGCGCGGCCCGCCTCGGGGCGGCCCGGCGGCGGGCCGGTCGTGTGAACGCAAGCCTCTCCGACGCGCACCTGCGCGAGACCGAGCTCGAGTCGATCAGCGTCTGGCGCGGCGCCTTCCTCGACGTGCGCCAGGACCGCGTCGGCCTGCCCGACGGCAGCGAGGGCCGGCGCGAGTACATCGTTCATCCCGGCGCGGTCATGGTCGTGCCCTTGCTCGACGACGGCCGTGTCGTCGTCGAGCGCCAGTGGCGCTATCCGATGCACCGGGCGATGCTCGAGTTCCCCGCCGGCAAGCTCGAGGCCGGCGAGCCGGTGCTCGAGTGCGCCGTGCGCGAGCTCATCGAGGAAACGGGCTACCGGGCCGCCGAGTGGGCGCGGGCCGGCGTGCTGCACAACGCCATCGCGTACTCGACCGAGGGCATCGAGGTCTGGTTCGCGCGCGGCCTTGCCGGCGGAGAGCGCGCGCTCGACGCCGGCGAGTTCCTCGACGTGTTCGCGATGAGCGTGGAAGGGCTCGACGCCGCCGTCCGGAGCGGCGAACTCACCGACGCCAAGACGCTCGTCGGCTTGCTCTGGCTGCAGAACTGGCTCGCCGGTCGCTGGCCGCTCGAATGGCGGCCGCCGCCCGAACCGACGTACGGATAATGCGGGCATGAAGGTCCTCAACCTGCGCTGCGCCCACGAACACCGCTTCGAGGGCTGGTTCACGTCGGAAGAAGATTTCGCGGCGCAGACGGCACGTTGCGCGGTCGCCTGCCCGATGTGCGGCGATACGCAGACCACGCGCCTGCCGAGCGCGCCGCACGTCGGCACCATGCGCCACGACGGGCCGTCGGCGGCCGCCGAGCCGGCCGAGTCGGCCATGGGAGCGCAGGGCAGCGAGGTCACGCTGCAGTCGCAGTGGCTGCGCGCGGTGCGCCACGTGCTGAACACCACCGAGGACGTCGGCGACCGTTTCCCCGAGGAAGCGCGGCGCATCCACTACGGCGAAATCGAGGAGCGTGCCATCCGCGGCAGGGCCTCGCCGAAAGACGCGGCGGCGCTGCGCGAAGAAGGCATCGAGGTCATGCCGCTGCCGTTGCCCGACGCGCTGAAGGGGCCGGTGCAGTAAGCCCCGTCGCAGCCGGCGCCGCTGCGCAGGCCGCATGTTTCGGGAGCGAGATCGCCTCGCCGCGAAGCGTGCGGCGGGCCGGGATCGCGGCGTTCGTCGCCTGGCTCATGGCGCAAGCACGCGACCCGGATTCAGCACGCCGGCCGGATCGAGCGCGCGCTTGATCGCCTTCATCATGGCCAGCGCTGCCGGTGACTTGCGCGCCGCCAGCTCGTCGCGCTTGAGCACGCCGATGCCGTGCTCAGCTGAAATCGAGCCGCCGCGCGCCACGACGGCGTCGTAGACCACCGTGTTGATCGCGCCTTCGGCCCGCTCGACGAATTCGGCCGCCGTCTCGCCTTCGGGGCCCTGCACGTTGTAGTGCAGGTTGCCGTCGCCGAGGTGACCGAAGTCGACCAGGCGGATGCCGGGAAAGGCCCGCGCGAGCGCCGCGTCGGTGCTCGCCACGAAGTCCTCGATGGCCGACACCGGCAGGGCGATGTCGTGCTTCACGTTGGGCCCCTCGTCGCTCTGCGCCAGCGGGATCGACTCGCGCAGGTGCCACATCGCGTTCGCCTGCTCGATGCTGGCGGCCACCGCCGCGTCGGCGACCAGGCCCTGTTCGTGCGCCTCGCCGAGCAGGCGCTCGAGGGCCGCCGCTGCGTGCGCCTCGCTCTCGCTGTCGGAGAGCTCGAGCAGCACGGTCCAGGGTGCCGGTGCCAGCGGCTGGCGCAAGGCGGCGTAGTGCCGGCGCACCAGGTCGAGCGACAGCCGGTTCATGACCTCGAAGCCGGTGAGGCCGGGCCCGAGCAGGCGCTGCGCCAGCGCGAGAAGACGCGTGCAGGCAGCGAGCGTGGGCAGCGACGCGAGCGCCGTCGTCACCGCGGCCGGCCGCGGGTGCAGCTTCAGCGTCGCCGCGGTGATGATGCCGAGCGTGCCCTCGCTGCCGATGATCAGGTCGCGGAGGTCGTAGCCGGTGTTGTCCTTGCGCAGGCCCGACAGGCCGTGCCAGACCTGCCCGTCGGCGGTCACGACCTCGAGCCCGAGGCAGAGCTCGCGCGCGTTGCCATAGCGCAGCACCTGCGTGCCGCCGGCGTTCGTCGCCAGGTTGCCGCCGATGGTGCAGCTGCCCTCGGCGGCCAGGCTCAGGGCGAAGAGCAGGTCGTGCGCCGCGGCCGCGTCCTGCACCTGCTGCAGCACGCAACCTGCCTCGACCGTCATGGTGAGGTTCACCGGATCGACCGCACGGATGCGGTTCATGCGCGCCAGGGAGAGCACCACCTGCCGGCCGCTCGCGTCGGGCACCGAGGCGCCGACCAGCCCGGTGTTGCCGCCCTGGGCGACGATCGCCGCGCCGTGCCCGCCGCAGGCAGCGACCACGGCCGCGACCTGGCTGCACGAGGCGGGGCGGACGACCGCGAGAGCCCGACCGCGATAGCGCTTGCGCCAGTCGACCTCCCACGCCGACAGGTCGCCTTCGTGCAGCACGTTGCCGAGGCCGACGATCTCGCCCAGCTGCTCGATCAGCGTCATGGCAAGGCCATGCCCAGACGCAATCGGCTGCGCACGTGCAGGGCGCAGGCGGTGAACAGGGCCAGGCTGAGCGCCACTTCCAGGCCAGCGAGCGGCGCGCCGAGGCCGCGGTCGCTGGCCGCGCGCACGGCACCCTCGGCGAAGTAGAGCCACACCAGCAGGCTCATCCAGCGGTAGGTGTAGAGGCGCATGGCCCAAAGCCCGGGAAGCGCGATGACCAGCGGGACCACCTTGAGGGCCAGGGTGCCGCGGCCGGTGGGTGCGATCCAGCCTTCCCAGGCCAGGCCGAGGAGCACGAGCGCCAGCGTGGAGCCGATCGCTGCCCGGCGCGACCAGGCAAGGGCCGCGGGCCGCTCTGTCGCTTCGTTCATCGCTGCTTATGATGCCAGCAATGCACTACCGGCCTGCGGATGAGCGCTGAGCTTGCGGCCCCCTCGCGGTGGATGCGCAAGCTGCACGCCTGGCCCTGGCTCGAGACGGCGCAGACGCTGGCACGCCGCTTTCGCGAAGACCGCCTGGCCATCACCGCGGCCAGCCTCACCTTCACGACGCTCATCTCGCTGGTGCCGCTCGTCACCGTGATGCTGGCGCTGTTCTCCGCCTTCCCGATGTTCGCCACGATGCAGGAGCTGCTGCAGAAGTATTTCCTGCAGACGCTGCTGCCCGACACGGCCCGGCCGCTGCTCGGCTTCATCACGCAGTTCTCGAACCGGGCGAGCCGGCTCGGCGTCGTCGGCCTCGTCGCCCTCGTGGTCAGCGCCATCGCCATGATGCTGACCATCGACCGCGCCCTGAACGCCGTGTGGCGCGTCAAGAGGCCGCGTCCGGTGAGCGCGCGCGTGCTGCTGTACTGGGCTGCGGTCACGCTCGGCCCGCTGGTCGTCGGCGTCAGCCTCACGGCCACCTCGTACGCCGTGTCGGCGTCGCGCGGGCTGATCGGCGAAATGCCGCGCGGCTTCGGCGCCCTGGTCGGCACGATGGAGTTCCTGATCGAGGCGCTGGGCGTCGCGGCGCTGTTCCACTACGTTCCGAACACGCGCGTGCGTTGGCGCCACGCCCTGATCGGCGGCCTGTTCGTGGCCGTCTGCCTGACCGGCGGCAAGCGGGCGCTCAGCTACTACCTGGGCGCCGTCCCGACCTATTCGGTGATCTACGGCGCCTTCGCCACCGTGCCGATCTTCCTGGTGTGGATCTTCCTCGGCTGGGTCATCGTGCTCTTCGGTGCGGTGATCGCGGCCTACGCTCCCTTGCTCGGCCGCAAGATGCGCCGCTGGAGCGAGGCGCCGGGTGCCGCCTTTCACCTCGCCCTCGTCCTGCTCGGCCAACTCGCCGCGGCGCGCGACCGGGGCCAGGGCGGCATGAGCGCCGACGGGCTCGCCCGCGAGCTGGGCATCGATCCGCTGCAAACCGAGTCCACCCTCGAGGCGCTGGTCGATCTCGACTGGGTCGGCCGGCTGTCGGCGGCGCGCAGCCCGCGCTACGTGCTGCTGTGCGACCTGGCCGCGACGTCGGCCGAGCCGCTGGTTTCGCGGCTTCTGCTCGATCCGGCGCCCGACCTCGGGCCGGTATGGGCGCACGCCGGGTTCGAGCGCATGACGCTTGCCGACATCGTGCCGGCGCCGCAGTAAGGCTCAGAGCCTGCCGACGCAGCGCGGCGCGCCACAGCGGCAGGCCAGGCGGCCTTCGTGGTGCGACTCGCCGTAGTCCACGGTCAGCTCTTCTCCCGCCGCCACATCGCGCATGGCGTAGAGCTCGACCCGGCCCTGGCGAATGCGCAGCGATGCGTTGGGTGCGCACGAGTGGTTGGTGAAGCGCAGTGCGTCGGTCGAGTGCGAGGCATCGATGGCCCGCCGCTCGCTCACCTCCACGATCATGATGCGGCTCAAGCCGCGCGCGCGCCGACGGGCTTCGCGAACGCTGATCGACTCGCCGCGGATCTCGCCGATCTTGCGACGTGCCGGAATGGCCTCGCCGGCAAAGGCACCGTGACCGTCGATGAGGCTCGGCGCCGCCACGACCTCGAACTTTTGCGGATCCGCCGGCGCCGCCATCACACTCGCCGCTCGCGAAAGGTGATCGAGTAGCGCAGTGCCGGCGTCGGCGCGATGCTGTGCTGCCAGCCCCAGCGGGCTTCGGCACGCAGCACGTAGGCCGAGCGCGGCGCGAGCTCGAGCGAGAGCACGTCGGCCTTCTTCGGCTGCACTGGCGGATAGCGGCGAAAGCGCATGCGCGCCACGCCGCCGAGCGAAATGCCGACGACGGTTTCGAAGTCGGGCACGTCGCGGTGCCAGCCGAGCGGCACGCCGGGGCGGTATTCGGCGACGAGGGCACTGCCCAGGGCGTTTTGCGGCAAGCCGGCCAGCGCCGCCGCCCGGGCCTGCAACGGCGCGAGCGAGGCCGGCAGGGGCGCGCCGGGCAGGAGGCGGTGCTCGTCGTAGTCGTAGGCGGTGCCGAAGTGGGCGACGCGCCGGCGCGCGGTGTAGCCCTTGTAGCGCGCCTCCTGCAGCGCGA
>CAXSEJ010000121.1:0-7788 GCA_964236395.1 uncultured Rhizobacter sp. | reverse complement strand
CTTCGTGGCGCCGCTCGCCGGCACCTACTTCAACATGCGCAAGACGACGATCTACGGCGGCAGCAACGAGGTTCAAAGGAACATCGTGGCGCAGACCGTGCTCGGGAGCTAGAGATGACGTGCCCCCACGCTCGCTTCGTTCACTGCCCCCCGAGGGGGCGCTCAGCCCCCTCGGGGCGGCCCATCGGGAGCTGACATGGACTTCGACTTCAACGACGACCAGGAAATGCTGCGCGACTCGGTGCGCCGGTGGGTCGAGCGCGGCTACGACTTCGAGCGCCGACGCAGCATCGTCAAGTCGGGCGGCTACTCGAAGGAGGCCTGGCAGGAGATCGCCGACCTCGGCATCCTCGGCGTGCAGGTGCCGGCGGCCCAGGGCGGCCTCGGCCTCGGCCCGGTCGAGGCGATGGTGGTGATGGAGGAACTGGGCCGCGGCCTCGTCCTAGAGCCGTTCGCACCGGTCGCCCTGGTCGCCACGAGCCTGCTCGCCGCCGGCCATGCGCCCTCCGCCGCGCTCTGGCTGCAGGGCATTGCCGAAGGCAGGGAGCGCGTCGTCCTGGCGCACGAGGAACGGTACTCGCGCTACCGCCTGAACCATGTGGCCACCTCGGCCATGGAGATCGGCGGCAACTGGCGGCTCACCGGCACCAAGACGGTCGTGCCGGCGGGCGGCGCGGCCGGCGCGTTCATCGTCTCCGCCCGCGTCAGCGGCGCGGTCGGCGACGGCGCCGGCGTCGCCCTCTTCCTGGTCTCGGCCGGCGAGCAGGGCGTCGAGGTGCGAAGCCAGGCGACGCAGGACGGCGCCAGCGCCGCCGAAGTCGAGCTCAACCAGGCCAACGCCGTGGAGCTGCTCGGCACGGGCGAGGCGCTGCCCGCGCTGGAGCGCGCCGCCGACATCGGCATCGCCGCGCTCTGCGCGGAAGCCGTCGGCGCGATGGACAAACTGGTCGCAATCACCGTCGAGTACATGAACACGAGGAAGCAGTTCGGCGTGGCGATCGCCAGCTTCCAGGCGCTGCGCCACCGCATGGCCGACGTGAAGATGCAGCTCGAGCTGGCGCGGTCGATGAGCTACTTCGCCACGCTCAAGCTCGGCGAGGCGGCCGAGGCGCGGCGCCGCGCCCTGGCGCAGGCCAAGGTGCAGCTCGGCCAGTCGATGCGCTTCGTCGGCCAGCAGTGCATCCAGCTGCACGGCGGCATCGGCGTGACCGACGAGTACGCCGCCAGCCACTACTTCAAGCGGCTCACGGTCATCGAGATGACCTTCGGCGACACCTTGCACCAGCTCGGCCAGGTCTCCCGGCGCATGCAGGACACGGCCGGCGTCTTCGCCTGATGGCGCCATCACGCTCGCGAGTCGGCTCGCTGCCCTCCACGGCGGCGCGGCCGGCCTTGGCGCGGCCCGGCGCTCGGCCGATCGCGGTGGCGTGACCGGCGGCCTGACCGACGTCGCCGGCCTCGAGGTCGGCCACTTCACCGACACCCGCCGGCCGACCGGCTGCACCGTCGTGCTCGCCCGCGACGGCGCTGTGTGCGGCGTCGATGTGCGCGGCGGCTCGCCGGGCACGCGCGAGACCGAGCTGCTCGACCCGGTCAACACCATCGACCGCGTGCATGCCGTGCTCCTCGCCGGCGGCAGCGCCTTCGGGCTCGACGCGGCAGGCGGCGTGATGCGCTGGCTCGAAGAGCGCGGCATCGGCGTTGCGATCGGCGAGCGCATCACGGTGCCGATCGTGCCGGCGGCCATCCTGTTCGATCTGTGGCTGGGCGACGGTCGCATCCGCCCCGACGCGGCCGCCGGCCACGCCGCCTGCCAGGCCGCCTCGGCCGGGCCGGTTGGCGAAGGCAACGTCGGCGCCGGCGCCGGCGCGAGCGTCGGCAAGCTGTTCGGCATCGAGCGGGCGATGAAGGGCGGCCTCGGCACGGCCTCGGTGCGGGTCGGCGGCATCACGGTGGCGGCGCTCGTCGCCGTCAACGCGATGGGCGACGTCGTCGATCGCCGCCGCGGCGGCCGCGTCGTCGCCGGCATGCGCACGACGGCAGGCGACGGCCTGGGCGACACGATGGCCACGCTCCGCCGCGGCGAGCTGCCGTCGCGATTGCAGCCGGGCACGGCGACCACGCTGGCCATCGTCGCGACCGACGCCGTGCTGACCAAGGCCGAGGCCACGAAGGTGGCGCAGATGGCGCACGACGGCCTGGCGCGCAGCATCGACCCGGTGCACACCGCCGGCGACGGCGACATCGCCTTCGCCCTGGCCACCGGCGCAGCCGGCCGGCCGGCGCCGGTCACCCTTGTCGGCGCCCTCGCCGCCGACGTGCTCGCCGACGCGGTGCTGCGCGCCGTGCGCGCCGCCGATGGCGCGGCCGGCCTGCCGGCGGCACGCGACCTCGACGCCACCCAGATCAACGACCCGGAGACCGTTCGCCATGATGCCCATCGCCCCGCGCCGCCGTGATGTGCTCCTCGCCGGCGCCGCCGGTGCCGCCGGTATCGGCTCCCTCGGCCTCGCCGGCTGCATGAGCGCCGCCGCCGACACGCGGCCGGCGGCCACGCTGCCCATCGTCTTCGTGCACGGCAACGGCGACACCGCCGCGCTCTGGACCACGACGATCTGGCGCTTCGAGTCGAACGGCTGGCCGCGCGACCGGCTCCACGCCTTCGACCTGACGTACCCGCTGGCGCGCGACGACGACACCAGGGCCCAGCCCGGCCGCACCTCCATCGCCGAGTACACGGCCGCGCTCGCAGCCGAGATCGAGAAGGTGCTGGCGCGCACCGGCGCGGCGAAGGTGGCGCTGGTCGGCAACTCGCGCGGCGGCTACGCGATCCGCAACTACATCGCCCAGGGCGGCGGCCTCGGCACCGTCTCCCACGCGGTGCTCGGCGGCGTGCCCAACCACGGCGTCTGGGCCGACCCGGCGTTCGCGCCGAACAGCGAGTTCAACGGCACCGGCCCGTTCCTGCGCGCGCTCAACGCGCCGCAGGGCGCCGACGGCGTCGAGGTGACGCCGGGCGTGCGCTGGCTGACGATCCGCTCCGACGACAACGACAAGTACGCCCAGCCCGATGGCGCGTGGATCGGCCGCAAGGGCACGGCCACGAACGTGGCCTTCGACGGCCCGGCGCTGAAGGGCGCGGAGAACGTCGTCATCGCCGGCATCGACCACCGCGAGACCTCGTTCAGCGAGAAAGCCTTCGCCGCGACGTACCGCTTCCTCGCCGGCCGGCCGGCGACGACGCTGTCGGTGGTGGCGGAGGCGCAGGTCGTGCTCGACGGCACGGTGAGCGGCTCGGGCGTCGACAACCGGACCGGCAGCTTCGCCAACAACCTGCCGCTGGTCGGCGCCACGGTCGAAGTCTTCGCCGTCGATGCGGCCACGGGCGAGCGGCTCGGCGCGCGCCGTCATGCCAGGACGATCGGCGGCGACGGCCGCTGGGGGCCGTTCTTCGCCGACCCGGCCGCCCGCTACGAGTTCGTCGTCATGGCGCCCGGCTATGCGACGACGCACATCTACCGCTCGCCCTTTCCACGTTCATCGGCAGTCGTGAGCCTGCGCGCCGACCGCCTGAGCGACGCCGACCGGGCCGACGCCGCGATGAAGTCGCTGGTCGTGCTCAGCCGGCCGCGCGGCTACTTCGGCGTGCCGCGCGACCGCATCGCGCTCGACGGCGCCAGCCCTCCGGCCGGCATCGTGCCGGGCGTGGCCGGCGTCTCGACGGCGCGGCAGAAGGTGACCGACGCGGTTGGCCGCGCCGTCGTCGGCGAGTTCAACGGCGAGCGCATCGTCGGCCGGGCCTGGCCGGCGGCCGATGGCCACGTCGTGCTCCTCGAACTCACCTACTGAGCCTTCGGGTGCGGCTCGGCCAGTTGATCTTCTCGCAGGGCTTCGGCACCCGGCGCGAGTGCGGCGCCCTCGTCGCGCACGGGCTGGTGGCGGTCGAACGCGGGGGCGAGGCCGGCGAGGCCGTGGTCATCGACGACCCCGACCACGAGCTCGGCGACCCGACCGGCCTCTTCTTCCGCGTCCGCGGCGAGCGCTGGCCCTACCGCGAGCAGGCACTCGTGGTCCTGCACAAGCCGGCCGGCTACGAGTGCTCGCTCAAGCCGCGCCACCATGCGAGCGTGATGTCGCTGCTGCCGGCGCCCCTGCGCCAGCGCGGCGTGCAGGCCATCGGCCGCCTCGACGCCGACACGACCGGCGTGCTCCTCTTCACCGACGATGGCGCGCTGGTGCACCGCCTCACCTCACCGAAGCGCCACGTCGCCAAGGTCTACGAGGTGACGTGCAAGCACCCGGTCGACTCGGTCCAGATCGACCGCCTCGCCGCCGGCGTGCTGCTTCACGACGACGACGAGACGGTGCGCGCCGCGGCCTGCACCGCGACCGGCGCGCACTCGCTGCGGCTCACGCTCACCGAAGGCAAGTACCACCAGGTCAAGCGCATGGTCGCCGCGGTCGGCAACCGCGTCGAGGCGCTGGAGCGCAGCGCCTTCGGAAAGGTGCGCCTGAACGGCCTTGCGCCGGGTGCCTGGGATTGGGCCGATGTCGCGAGCGCCGAAGGCCGTGCTCCGGTGTGATGCCGTTCCGTCGACGCCACAGGCCTGGGTGGCCGATCTCGCCGACGCCGCGCCGAGGCCGCCCGAACGCGGCAGAAGTCGTCGCCGGCGCGGAAATCGCGTCGCCATCCGGCGCCTGCGAACGAGTGCCGTGCGCTAGTCCCTTGGAAGGCCGGATTCGAGGCCTGCGCCGCTCAACCGGCCTGCGTCCGCTCCGAAAAGAAGTGGGCCTGCGCGTGAGCCCGTCGCCTGGGCCCAACCGCAACGAGTTCCCGGAGCCTCTATGTTGTCGACCCTGTACCTCGTCGCCCTCGGCGGCTTCTGCGCCGTCATGCTCGCCGTGATGTTCGAGGCCGTTGCCGGCGTTTCCAGGAAGCCGGCGTGGCATGCCTACTCCTTCGCCCGGGCTGAAGCGGCGCCCGCTGCCGTGCCTCTGGTGGCGCAGGCGGCGGCGATCGCTCGCGCTGCCGTGGTCGACGTGCCGATGGCGCCCGTCGAGGCGCGTCATTCGGGCTTCTCCGGCCTGACGAACAACGAGGACTTCCAGCTCACTGCCTGAATCCGGGCTGCGTCTCGCGACGCGGCCAAACATAATCTGCGGATGCGCGTCTTCCGCGGTGTTCGTCATGCCGACCTGGCGCCCGAGTGCGCGCTGACGATCGGCAACTTCGACGGCGTCCATCGCGGGCACCAGGCGATGCTGGCGCTGCTCGTGGCCGAGGCGGCCCAGCGCGGCCTGCCGCCGACGGTGATGACCTTCGAGCCCAATCCGCGCGACTACTTCGCGCGCCGTGCCGGCACGCCCGAGGCCGCGCCCGCACGAATCGCGACACTGCGCGACAAGCTCTGCGAGCTCGAGCGTTGCGGCATCGCTCAGGCAGTCGTGATGCGCTTCGACGCGGCCTTTGCCGCGCAGTCGCCCGAAGCGTTCGTGAACGACGTGCTGGTGGCCGGCCTGGGCGCGCGCTACATCCTCGTCGGCGACGACTTCCGCTACGGCGCACGCCGCGCCGGCGACTACGCGATGCTCGATGCGGCCGGCCAACGGCACGGCTTCGACGTCGCCCGCATGCTCAGCTACGAGGTGCACGGCCTGCGCGTGTCGAGCTCGGCCGTGCGCGCCGCCCTCGGCGCCGGCAAGATGGACGAGGCCGCCGCGTTGCTCGGCCGGCCGTACAGCGTCAGCGGTCGGGTCGCGCACGGCGCGCGGCTCGGTCGGGAGCTCGGCTTTCGCACCCTGAACCTGCGCTTTCACCACCCCCGGCCGGCGGCCACGGGCATCTTCGTCGTTCGCGTGCACGGCCTCGGCGTCGACGGGACCGAGCGGCCGCTCGACGGCGTGGCGAGCCTCGGCAAGCGCCCGACGGTCGACGACAGCGGCCGCATGCTCCTCGAGGTGCACTGCTTCGACTGGCCCGCCGAGCTCGGCCTCGAGGGGGGCTACGGTAGACTCGTCCGGGTGGAACTGCTGCACAAACTGCGCGACGAAGCGCGCTACGACACGCTGGCCGAACTGGCCCATGCGATCGCACGCGACGACGCCGCGGCGCGGGCCCACGTCGCCGCCCATCGAGACTCCGGCGGCGCGCACGCCGCCACCGGGCGGCAGACGACGCGCGACCGAATTTGACCGGCGCGATTGTCGAGTTGCGCCGCGCGGCCTTGGCGCGAGTCGGCGCCAGCCGCCGGGCCGTCGCCGCCCACCGTGGGTTCACGAGGCCGTGCGCAGGTGCTGCGGCGGCCGAGCCGAGGATTCTTCATGGCTGATGCAGCCGCCACCGCCCCCTCCAGCGCGACCACCGACTACCGCCAGACGCTGAACCTGCCCGACACGCCGTTCCCGATGCGCGGCGACCTGCCCAGGCGCGAGCCGGGCTGGGTGAAGCAGTGGAGCGACGACGGCGTCTACCAGCGCCTGCGCGAAGCCCGCCACGGCCGGCCGCGCTTCGTGCTGCACGACGGGCCGCCGTACGCCAACGGCCAGCTCCACATCGGCCACGCCGCCAACAAGATCCTGAAGGACATGATCGTCAAGGCGCGCCAGCTCGCCGGCTTCGACGCGCGCTACACGCCGGGCTGGGACTGCCACGGCCTGCCGATCGAGAACGCGATCGAGAAGACCTTCGGGCGCAACCTGCCGCGGGTCGAGGTGCAGACGAAGAGCCGGGCCTACGCGCTGGAGCAGATCGCGCAGCAGATGGCCGACTTCAAAAGAGTCGGCGTGCTCGGCGACTGGGAGCACCCGTACCGGACGATGGACTTCGGCAACGAGGCCGGCGAGATCCGCGTCCTCAAGCGGGTGATCGAGCGCGGCTTCGTCTACCGCGGCCTGAAGCCCGTGTACTGGTGCTTCGACTGCGCCTCGTCGCTGGCCGAGTTCGAGATCGAGTACGCCGACCGCAAGTCGACGATGGTCGACGTCGCCTTTCGCGCTGCCGATCCGGCCCGGCTCGCGGCCGCGTTCGGCGTCGGCCCGTTCGCCAAGGACGCCTACGCGGTCATCTGGACCACGACGCCGTGGACGATCCCGGCGAACCAGGCGCTCAACCTCAACCCGGCGCTCGACTACGCGCTCGTCGACACCGAGCGCGGCCTGCTCGTGCTCGCCAGCGCGCTGGTCGACAAGTGCCTGGCGCGCTGGGGGCTGGTCGGCACCGTCGTCGCGACGGCGCTGGGCGAGCGTCTCGAAGGCCTCGCCTTCCAGCACCCGCTCGCCGAGGTCGACCCGGCCTACGACCGCACGGCGCCGGTCTACCTCGCCGACTACGCCACCGCCGAGGACGGCACCGGCATCGTCCACTCGGCGCCGGCCTACGGCATCGACGACTTCAACTCGTGCCGCGCGCATGGCCTGGCCGTCGACGACATCCTCAACCCGGTGCAGGGCAACGGCGTGTACGAGGCGGAACTCGCCTTGTTCGGCGGCATGCACATCTGGAAGGCGCAGGGGCCCATCGTCGAGGCCCTGCGTGGCGCCGGTCGCCTGCTCGACAGCGCCACGCTGCAGCACAGCTACCCGCACTGCTGGCGCCACAAGACGCCGGTGATCTACCGCGCCGCGGCGCAGTGGTTCGTGCGCATGGACGCGGCCGACGAGTCGACCGCCGGCGTGTTCGCCACCGACCCGGCACCGACGACCTTGCGCCAGAGCGCGCTCGCCGCCATCGACGTGACCTCGTTCTATCCGGAGAACGGCCGCGCCCGCCTGCACGACATGATCTCGAAC
>CAXSEJ010000120.1:0-7818 GCA_964236395.1 uncultured Rhizobacter sp. | reverse complement strand
TTTGCCGCCGACGGGCTTGACCGGGCTCGGCGCCGGCACCTCGGCCACCGCCTCCGGCTTCACCGGCGCGTCGAACGCGGCACGCACCGACTTCGCGGCCGCAGCCGTCGGCAGATCGCTGTCGCCGAACACCGAGCCGAGGCCCGGGCACAACTCCGAGCGGCGCGTGATGCCCGCGATCGTGTTGCCCTGGAACCAGAAGAAGTACTGCTTCTCGTTGATCTGGATCGTCTGCCCGCTGCCGAGCTCGCCGCTGAACGTGCGGTAGACGACCGGCACCACCCAGCCGCGCATCGACGAGGCATAGCCTCCGAGGGCGCAGTCGCCCGGCTCCGGCTTGCCGACCCCGATGTTCGTGTTCTTCTGCGGCCCGGGCAACTTGAAGGCGAAGAAGTTGTTGATGGTTTTTTCCACTTCCTGCGGCGGGGGCGTTCGCGACACGGTATTGGCGGCGAGGTCGGGGCCGCCGACGCAGGCGACGAGGACGGTGCACAGCGCTGATGCAGCGAGCACAGGCAGCCGCGGAAACAGGTGGGATGTGATCAGCACGCTGGCATCTCTCGCAACAGAAGAGGGGGTCGAGGCATTCTGCCGCTCGCGGCCCGCCGACGCTGCCGCTGGTCCTCCCGAAGGGCCACGACGTTGGGAATGCGCATCGATGGCCCAGCGATGACGTAGCGCCGAATCGGCTCGCCGATTGCCAGGAGCGCTGGTCCCGCACGGACACCGCCCACTTTCATTCCGAGCTCTGAAATGACGCATCTCTTTCGCCGCACGGCCACCCTGACGGTCTTTCTCTCGGCAGCCACCACTGCGGCGTTCGCTCAGCTGCCGTCTCCGTCGGTCGCTGCCGCTGCCGACCGTCGTTTCGTCGAGCAGGCCGCGGCCGGCGACGCGGCGGAGATCGCACTGGGCCGCCTGGCCAGCCGGCAGGCGAGCCGAGACGACGTGAAGCAGCTCGCCCAGCAGATGGTCGACGACCACGCCAAGACCCGTGCCGAGCTGGGCCAGCTGGCCGCTGCCAGGGGCCTGGCGACGCCCGACTCGCCGACACCCGCGCAGCAGAAGACGGCGGTGCGACTCGGGCGGCTGAGCGGCGACGGGTTCGACCGGAGCTACCTGAACCAGATGGTGCTCGACCACAAGCAAACAGTGGGTCTTTTCCGCCGGGAGGCGCGTTCCGGCCGCGACCCGGAGCTCAAGGCGTTCGCAACGCGCACCCTGCCTGCGCTCGAAGGGCACCTGCAGATGGTGCGCAGCCTGCAGACGAAGGGTGGGTCCACGAATCGCCTGGAAAACGAGCGCAAGTAGGGCGCACCGCCAGGCCTGTCGCGGCGTTCGGGAGTGCCCGGTGATCGTGCGGTAGCCTCGCACGACACAGGAGATGCGAACGTGATTGAGGTAGCCACTGACCCGCCCGTGACGGCCGCCATCGTCTCGGCGCCTGCACCGGCCGAAGCGGGCGGCAGTGCAGCGGTCGAGCCGCCCTGGCCCTTCGTGGTCGCTGCCTGGGCGATCGCAGTGTTCCTGCTCTGGTTCGTCCTGCACGTCGACCTGCTGCCGGCGTTGCTCGCCGGGCTCCTCGTCTTCGTGCTGGTGAACCTGTTCTGCGTGCGCCTCACCTTCGTGCGCGAGCGGCGCGCCCGCCTGCTTGCCGTCGCCGTGATCGCGACGGTGGTGGTCGGGCTGCTCGGAATCATCGCCTTCGTCGGCGTGCTGTTTTTCAAGAGTGAGAACGGCGGCTATGTGGTGCTGCTGAACAAGGCGGCCGAGGTGATCCAGAGCTGGCGCCACCTCGTGCCCGAGTGGGCGGCCGAATCGATTCCGGATGACGCCGACGGCCTGCGCGTTCGCGTGGTCGAGTGGCTGCAGGAGCACATCGTCGCCGTGCGTGCCGCGGGCCAGCAGGCGACGCAGATCCTGGTGCGCATCGTCATCGGCATGGTGATCGGGGCACTGATCGCCCTGCGCCGGGCCGACCAGGCGGTCGACGAGCGGCCACTCGCCCGCGCCCTCGCCAACCGCGCCATGCGCTTCGGCGAGTCGTTCCGGCGGATCGTCTTCGCGCAGGTGCGCATCGCGGCCATCAACGCCGCGCTGACCGCGCTCTACCTCGCCGTCATCCTGCCGATCGCCGGCATCCATCTGCCGCTGGTCAAGACGTTGATCGTCGTGACCTTCGTCGCCGGGCTCATCCCGGTGATCGGCAACCTGATCTCGAACGTCGTGGTCGTCGTCGTGAGCCTCGGCGTCTCGCCCTACGTCGCCGCCGCCTCGCTGCTGTACCTGGTGGTGATCCACAAGCTCGAATACTTCCTCAACGCCCGCATCGTCGGCAAGCAGATCGAGGCGCGCGCCTGGGAGCTGCTGCTCGCCATGCTGGCCATGGAGGCGGCGTTCGGCGTCATCGGTCTGATCGCGGCGCCGATCTACTACGCGTATCTCAAGGACGAGCTGGCGGCCAAAGGCTGGGTCTAGCGGCGCCGCATCTCTCACCCACAAAATCGACCCATGACCGCATCCCTGCCCCTCGTATCCGCCGCTGCCCAGGGCTTCGACGCCGCCCGCCTGGCCCGCATCGACCGCTTCCTCGCCGAGCGCTACGTCGAGCCCGGCCTGCTGCCCGGCGCTCTCCTTCTGGTCGCGCGACGCGGCGAGATCGTGCACAAGACCGTGCTGGGCCACGCTTCGCTCGAGCGCGGGCAGCGGCTCGAGGACGACACGATCTTTCGCATCTACTCGATGACCAAGCCGGTGACGAGCGTCGCCTTGATGATGCTCGTCGAAAAAGGCCGCATCGCCCTCGACGACCCCGTGGCGAAGTGGATTCCGTCGTGGCGCGAGCTGGGCGTCTATCGCGGCGGCCACCCGGGCGCCTTCGCCACGGTGCCGGCCCAGACGCCGATGCGCGTGATCGATCTCATGCGCCACACCTCCGGCCTCACCTACGGCTTCCAGAACCGCACCAACGTCGACGCCGCCTACCGCACGTTGAACCTGGATGCCTTCACGGCCGACAGCCTAGACGGCTTCGTCGACGCGCTCGGCCGCATGCCGCTCGAGTTCACGCCCGGCACGGCGTGGAACTACAGCGTCTCCACTGACGTGGTCGGCCACCTCGTCGCCCTGGCCTCGGGCCAGCCGTTCGACGCCTTCGTGCAGAGCCGCATCCTGCAGCCGCTCGGCATGCACGACACCGACTTCCACGTTCCCGAGTCCAAGCAAGCGCGCTTCGCCGAGTGCTACGTGCGCTCGCCCTCCGGCCGGCTCGCGGCCGCGCCGGCGCTGGGCAGTTTCGCCGAGCCGCCGCGCGCGCCCTCGGGCGGCGGCGGCCTCGTCGGCACGGCTGCCGACTACCTGCGCTTTTGCGAGCTGCTCCGCCGCGGCGGCGAGCTCGACGGTGTGCGCCTGCTCGGCCCGAAGACGCTCGCGTTCATGCGCATGAACCACCTGCCCGGCGGCCGCGACCTCGCCGACCTCGCCCCGCCCGGCGTGTTCTCGGAGGTCGCCTACCAGGGCGTCGGCTTCGGCCTGGGCTTTGCGGTCGTGACCGACCCGGCGCGCTGCGGCGTCGCCTCCTCGCCCGGTGAGTACGCGTGGGGCGGCATGGCGTCGACCGCCTTCTGGGTCGACCCGGTCGAGGACGTGTGCGTCGTCTTCATGACCCAGCTGCTGCCATCGAGCACGTACCCGGTGCGGCGCGAGCTGCGAACGATGGTGAACGCGGCGATCGTGGATACGGCTCACAGCGCCAGGTGGTAAGCGAAGTAGTCCTGATCCCGTTTCCAGCCCTTGGCCTCGTAGAGCGCCTGCGCGCTCGTGTTCTCGACGTCGGTGTTCAACGACAGGCGCACCGCTCCCATGGCCCGGGCGTAGCCGGCAGCAGCGTCGAGCAGCCGGGCGCCGACTCCGGCTCCTCGGTGGGTCGGCGCCACGAACAGGTCGTTGAGGATGAAGACCCGGGCCAGCGACACCGACGAGAAGCTCGGATAGAGCTGCGTGAAGCCGGCAGGTGTGACGCCGTCGGCGGCCAGGAACATGACCGACTGACCGTGCTCGAAACGGCCCCGCAGGAACGCTCGCGCGGCTGCGGTGTCCGATGAGCGTCCGTAGAAGCGGCGGTAGTCGTCGAGGAGCGTCGAGAGCGCCTCCAGGTCCGCGAAGACCGCTTGACGAACCTCGATCGTGCCTGGCGCGGGAGGCAGTTCGTCTTTCATGGCCTTACCTTCCGGCCGGAGGTTGCCGTCTGCATCGCCGAGTCGCGCCGGATGGCCTCTTCGCAACGGCTGACGTCGAGCTCTCCTGTCGCCTGTCGCTGGGTGAGCGGGGTAGTGATGGCCTTGCGCTTGTGAGGCCGGTCGACGGTCAGCTCTAGAACGCCGCCTCCGAGCACGACAAGCAGTTCGGAAGGGGTGAAGTCGTCGCTGGAGCTCATGGTCTCATCCTACGATCGCTGGCACTTGATCGGATTCACTATTCGACTACACTTGAATTATGGAATCGAACGAGTTGTTCGCCGTCGCCGTCGTCACTTCCTGCTGCTGAGAGCAAATGCTGGCCTTCCTGACTCGTCATTTGTATTTACCTGGCGTGGGTGGCAGCGTCGCGGTGTTTGGCGCCGGCGTCACTCTCGGCTGGCCGCTGGAAGCGGTCGTGCTGGGCTGGAGCGTACTGGTACTGGCGATCGGCGTCCTGCTGGAACGGCTGGCACCTTTCGATCCGCGATGGAAGGGCTCATTCGGCGACGGCGCCACGGACGCGACAAGCGCGGTGGTTCTGATTGGCCTGGTCGACCCTTTGCTCAAGGCGGCCCTGCCCGTCGTCGCCATCACACTGCTGGCGAGTCGAGCCGCGTCAGACACCGGCTGGATGCTGAGGACCGTCCCGTTTGCACTGCAGGTTCTCGCCGCCGTCCTGTGGATCGAACTGGCCAAATATTGGTCGCACCGAGCCCACCATGAGGTGAAGTGCCTGTGGTGGCTCCACGCACTGCACCACAGCAGCGAGCGACTGTATTGGCTGAACAACTTCCGCTTCCATCCGCTCAACCACGTCATCAATACGCTGGCGAGCCTGCTGCCCTTGCTGTTGCTGAATGTACCCAGCGACGTGTTGCTCGGCGCCGTTGCGCTGACTCAGCCGGTTTTGATGCTGCAGCACGTGAACGTGCAAACCGGCGGCGGCTGGATGAACTACGTCTTCAACACCAATGGGCTGCATCGTTGGCACCATTCGGTCGAGCCACGAGAGGCGAACACGAATTTTGGAAGCGCGCTGGTGCTGTGGGACCAGGTTTTCGGAACGTTCCGTCACCATCCGGACGCCAGCCAGCCGACACACGTCGGACTGTTCGGCGACGGCGGCGGCTATCCAGTCAAGGCTACCTACCTCCAGCAGCTGCTGTCGCTGTGCGGCCCGGCTTGCTGCCGCACCCGATGCAACTGAGCTGAACGATGGAAGAAAAAGACGTCGTGCGATCGCTCGCGGCTTTGGCCCAGCCGGTGCGACTGCAGGTGTTTCGTGCCCTGGTTGTCCGTGGCGACACCGGCTTGACGCCCGGCACCATGGCCGAGGCGCTCGACATCCCAGCGAACACCCTGTCCTTTCACCTCAAGGAGTTGACGTTTGCCGGGCTTGTCACTCAAGAGCGGTCCAGCCGAAACATCATCTATCGGGCAGCGTACGACCACATGAACGCGCTGCTTGGCTACCTCACCGATAACTGCTGCAAGGGAACGCCTTGCGCTGTTGAAGAAGCGGCTGCGTCTTGCGGCTGCTGATCACTCTCGGAGATCTCCATGAAGCGCTTCCACGTCCATGCCCACGTCGACGACCTGCAGGCCAGCGTCGCCTTTTATTCCAAGATGTTTGCCGCCGAGCCGGCACGCCTCGAGGGTGACTATGCGAAGTGGATGCTCGAAGACCCGCGCATCAACTTCGCCATCTCGACGCGCGGCCGCAAGTCTGGGGTGGATCACCTGGGCTTGCAGGCCGACACCGAAGAGGAGCTTGCCGAGCTCAAGGCGCGCGCCGAAGCCGCGGACATGACCCTTCTCGACGAGGGCAATGTGAGTTGCTGCTACGCCCGCAGCGAGAAGCACTGGGTGACCGACCCGCAGGGCATCGCCTGGGAGCACTTCCACACCTTGGCCAACATACCGGTGTTCAGCGAAAAGTCGGCGACGGGGCCCGAAAAGGCAGAGGCCAACGCGTGCTGCGCCGCAGCCGGTTCGGCCTGCTGCTAGGACGAGCCGGGGGCCCCAACTCGAGGTGCTGGGGGCATGGCTGTCACCGTCCCCCAGAAGCTCCTTGCAGAGGCGCTGGGCACAGCGCTGCTTCTTGCCGACGTCATTGGCTCCGGCGTGATGGCCGAGCGCCTGGCGGGCGGCAATGTCGCGATCGCCTTGCTGGCGAACACGCTCGCCACTGTCGGCGGCCTCTACATCCTCATCGAGGTGTTCGGCCCCATCAGCGGCGCCCATTTCAACCCGGCCGTGTCGCTGGTGATGACCTTTCGAGGCGCCATGCCGCGAAGGCTGCTGGCGCCCTACATCGTCGTCCAGCTGCTGGGCGCAATTTTGGGCGCCTGGCTGGCACACGCGATGTTCGACATGAGCATCCTGCAGTTCTCGACCAAGATCCGAAGCGGCATTGGGCAGTGGATCGCCGAGGCGGTGGCGACATTCGGCTTGGTCCTCGTCATCCTGCGCGCCCCGCCGGCCCGCGTGGCCGCCATGGTCGCGTGCTACATCGGGGCAGCCTACTGGTTCACCGCCTCGACCTCGTTCGCCAACCCGGCGGCAGCTTTCGGACGGATGTTCAGCGACAGCTTCGCGGGCATCGCCCCGCCGAGCGTCCCGGGATTCGTCATTGCCGAGATCACCGGCGCGGCGATCGCCGTCGGCGTTCATCACTTTTTCAGCGGCGCTCCCGTGGCGCCCGAGCTCACCGTCAAGGAACCTGTGCAGGAACGCCCGCTGTCGCCCCATGTCTGACGTCACGATCTATCACAACCCCTCCTGCGGTACCTCGCGCAACACCCTGACGCTGCTGCGCCATGCCGGCATCGAGCCCAACGTCATCGAGTACCTCAAGACGCCGCCTTCGAAGGAAAAGCTGCGCGAACTCCTTGCCGCCATGGGCATGTCGGTGCGCGAGCTGCTGCGGCAAAAGGGCACCCCCTACGCCGAGCTGGGCCTCGACGACCCAAAGTGGACCGACGACGAGCTGCTCGACGCGATGCTGCGCGATCCCATCCTCATCAACCGGCCGATCGTCGTGACGCCGCTCGGCACGAAGCTGTGCCGCCCGTCGGAGGCGGTGCTGCAAATCCTGCCGTCAGGGCACGAAGCGCTCGCTACTTGCTGGCGGTGACGGACCAAACGGCGTTGCCGACATCGTCGGCGACGAGAAGAGCGCCGTCCGCGCCCTGGGCGAGGCCGACCGGCGCGCCGTACAGCGACGATTCATCCTGGGAATAGAAGCCGCTCACGACCGACTGCACCGGCCCCGTGGGCCGACCATCGACGAACCGGACAAAGCTCACCTTGTAGCCGCTCAGGGGTGAGCGGTCCCAACTGCCGTGCTCGCCGATGAAGGCGCCGCCCTGGTAGGAACTCGGCAGCTTGCTGCCCGTGTAGAACAACAGCCCGAGCGGCGCCACATGCGAGGCGATGGCGTAGTCGGGCTTGATGGCCTTGGCCACCAGATCGGGCCTTTGCTGCTCGACGCGCTCGTCGAGGTGCTGGCCGTAGTAGCTGTACGGCCAGCCGTAGAAGCCGCCCTCCTTGACCGACGTGAGGTAGTCGGGAACGAGGT